>DSEO01000160.1 GCA_011056635.1 Bacteroides sp. | reverse complement strand
CCTCCCCTGCCCGTCCGTCTCAAAATAGTCCCGGTTTTTCACCAGCACCAGCATCTCGTCCCTGCTCCAGTATTTGAACAAAAAGGGACCGGTCCCCACCGGCGCCGAACCGAAATCATCCCCCAGCGCTTCCGTCACCTCCCGCGGCACCACGGCGCAGTAGGGCATGGTCAATATGGAAAGGAACGGGGAGAAAGGCTCCTTCAGCCGGATGCTCAGCGTGGAATCGTCCGGCGCCCCGAATCCCCTTTCCATGTCCACAAAGCTGAAGATCCACGCCCCGGGTGAGGCAATCCCGGGATCCGTGATCCGCCGGAAGCTGTACACGAAATCCCCTGCTCTCACCCTTCTCGTGCTGTCCGGAAAGAAAGGGGAAGGATGAAAAAAGACATCATCCCTGAGGTGAAAGGTATAGACCCGTCCGTCATCGCTGATATCCCAGGAGGACGCGATGGCAGGCTCCACCCTCAGACTGTCGTCCAGCTGGACCAGTCCGTTGAAAAGCTGGGTAACGGGCCATATGATCGTCTGGTTCCTTGCATAGGCCGGATCCAGGGAGGCGATCCCCTTGGACTCATTGTACCGGAACACATGGGACAGATCCTGATCCCGGTCAGCGCAAGCAGAAAGGAAAACGGAGAAAAAAAGGAGAAGGGCTGCCGGCCTTACCTTCATGGTCAGATATGCTTTGCAATGACATCCAGCAATTCGCTTACCTTGATGGGCTTGCTCAGGTAATCGTCGCACCCGGCCTGCCGGCTGATCTCCCGTTCACCCGACATGGCGTATGCGGTCTGGGCAATGACCACTACTTCGGGACGCTCTTCCTTGATGATCCGTGTGCATTCGTAACCGTTCATCACGGGCATCTGAATGTCCATCAGCACCAGGTCCAGGTCCCCGTGCTTGCGGAAGATCTCCAAGGTCTCTTCCCCGTTCTTGGCCCAGAGGACCTCCACCCCCGTAGCCTTCAGGGCCTCATAAAGAAAGTAATAATTGGAATGATCGTCCTCTGCGATCAGCATCTTCCTGCCCTTCCAGGAACGCGTATCGGACCTGGGGGTCCGCAGGGCTGCCTCATGCTTGATCGGCACTTCATTCCTGGGAAGTACCAACCAGAAGGTTGCCCCCTGGCCTGATACAGATTCCACACCGATCTCTCCCCCCAGGAGTTCGGTCAGGTTCTTGGAGATGGTCAGACCCAGCCCGGTACCCCCGTAAAGTTTTGTCTTCGTGTCATGACCCTGCATGAACCGGTCAAAGATCACCTTCTGTTTCTCTTCCCGGATCCCGATCCCCGAATCCTTCACATAGAATCTGACACCATTGGGATGTTCCTCGATCCCCAGCACGATCTCTCCCTCATCGGTGAATTTCACGGCATTGCTGAGCAGGTTGATCAGGATCTGCTTGAGCCGGAAAGGATCCGTATAGATCACCAGCTCCTCGAAAGGCCAGTCCCATTTCACAACGAGCTCCACCTGGTCTTTTCCCGTCCGCTTGATATTCTGCAGGAACATCAGCTGCAGTTCCCTGAAAAGTTCACCCACAAAACATTCGGAAATGTACACATTCACCTGACCGGCCTCGATCTTGGCAATGTCAATGATGTCATCAATGAGCCGCATGAGGTCATCCGCCCCCTGGTTGATCTGTGCGATGAAATCCCTCCGCTCTTCCGGGGTCAGGTTCTCATCCGTCAGCAGGTCGGAAAATCCCACGATGGCATTCATGGGTGTGCGGATCTCGTGGGACATGTTGGAGAGGAAGGCCGTTTTCAGCTTGTCCGATTCTTCCGCCTTGTATTTGGCTTCCAGCAACCTTTTCTCGGCCTCCTTCCTTTCGGTGATGTTCTTCACGATCAATACCATCGTTTCCGGCTTTCCGTCGCTGTCATAGATGGCACCGCAGGAAACCTCCCCTTCAAAAGCCACCCCGTCGGGCCGCACGATCCCATACTCCAGGTTTTTCAGGTACCCTTTCTCCCAGGTCTTCTGAAAATCGCCCATCGCCCTTTTCCAGTCCGCCCGTTTAAGGAAACCGAATATCCGCTGACCGTAGACCGCGTCCCGTTTCACGTTGAATGTTTCGAGAAAGGCGCTGTTGAAATCAAGGATGGTGGCATGGGTATCCGCCACGAGCATGGGATCGGGCGATGATTCAAAGACCCGCCTCTGGCGCTCCTGGGTGGCCCTGATGTTGTCCTGGTGCCTTTTCCTTTCGATGGCCAGCGCGATCTGATCGCTGGCAAATTCCAGCAGGGCTGCATCCGAAGAAGTATAGACCACATCCCCGGTGTAGGATTGCACCACAAATACCCCGATGGTGATCCCGTCCCGCTTCAGCGGCACTCCCAGCCAGCTCACACAGGGCGTCCCCACCGGTTCGATCTCCCCCTGTTCGGTCAGCTCTTTCTCCCGCTGCACATCGATCAGCTGGGCCTCCCCGGTCCGGACCACATAACTGGTCAGGGTCTTCCTTGCCGGGAATTCCGTGAAGGAATCTTTCTCATCCTTCATGAAGGGCAGGGTCAGGGTATCGGAATCCTGGTTGTACAGGGCCAGGAAACAGTTGGTGGTATCCAGCACCCTGCCCAGGTACTCCCTGATCTTATCGTACAGCTCTTCCAGGTTCCTGGTGGCAATCACTGCATTGGAAATGTCAAACAGAACCTGTTTGACGATCTCATCCTTTTTCCTTTCCTGGATGTTCTCATGGATGCCGGTGAGCCGGGTGGTATTTCCCTTCTCATCCCATTCCACCGCCCTTCCCTTGGCCTTGATCCAGATATACTGGCCCTGCCTGTGCCTGAGCCGGAAATCAATTTCAAAGGAGGAATCCCGTTTCTGGATGCTATCTTGCACGTGTTTCACCGCTTTTTCATGGTCGTCGGGGTGCAGCAGGGAAGTCCATGTCTCAAACTCCTGGGCCAGTTCATCGGGGCCATACCCCAGCATGGAAAACCAGACGGGAGAATAATACACCTCGCTGGTAACCAGGTTCCAGTCCCACAGCCCCAGGCTGGTGGCGTGCAGTGCCAGGTTCAGTCGTTCCTCACTCTCCTTGAGGGCCAGTTCAGACTGCCTGGAAACAGTGATGTCACGTGTTACCAGCAGCAGCTGGGACTTTGAATTGATATGGATCATGGAGAAGGAATTGAGGGTCCAGAACCGCTTTCCCGTGGCGGTTTTGTTGCGCCATTCGAATGTAAACGGTTTGTCCTTCTCTACCCTGGTGATATATTCCTTGGCCAGCTCTATTGTATATCCCTCATCCTCACAGGAATAGTCTTTCATCCTGAGGTCTTTCATATCCTCCTCCGTCACCTCGAAAAGCTCCAGGATGCGCGGATTGTAATCCATAATGGCAAAGGTTTCCGGATCAAAAAGCAGGATTCCGTCACTGACTGCCCTGAAAATGGAAGCATAACGGTCCCTGGACTCGCTCAGGGCATGCTCGGCTTCCTGCCGCTGCCTGATCACCTTGGAATATTTCTGGGATGAATTGATCGAGGGGACCAGCTTATGGATATGCTCCTTCAGCACGTAGTCCCATACTCCATGTTGCAGCGCTTCAGCCGCTTTCATTTCATTGTTATGTCCCACAATATAGATCATGGGGATGGCGGAATAATGGGGCTCCATCTCCTCCTCCACGATCTGGCGCAGGTGGTCGGGCAGGTCATAATCCGCGATCACCAGACCGGGCGGCCGGTTGGTGAGCAGGGCATGGAGGGATTTGCGGTCCTTGCAATGGGTGACTTCAGGATCAAAACTGCCTTCCTTCAGGGTCTCAATGATTTCGTCAACCACTGCCTGGTCCAGGTACCAGAAACAAATGTCAATTTTCAGACCGGCCATCGGGGTTGTATATGGGAGCCAGGGTTCCGGTCTGAAAAGTAACTAAAAAATATGAATAGACATAATGGATTTTATCAGAATCGCAAACGCACCCCGGCCATCAGATGCCTCCCCGCCTGGGGGTAAAAACCGTCCATCCGGTCCTCCGATCCTTCCAGGTAATACCTGTATACCCAGGCATTTGTCTCATATTTTTCATTGAACAGGTTTGCCACCATCAACTGCACGGATATTTCCTTTATGTGCTGTGGATAAAATGCCCAGGAGAGCCTCAGGTCGTTCACAAAATAGGGATCCAGGGTACGATCCTCCGATGAGGTATTGTCGATGTACTGCTTTCCCACGTATCGCGACACCAGGTGCAGGTGCACGTTCACCAGGGGATTGAAGTCCAGGTTGCTGTTCAGGATGACCGGGGGAGAAAAGGACAGGTCGGTGGTTCCCAACGCTTCTTTCACCTGGTAGGGCTCATGCTCCGGATCGGACCAGTAATCCCAGTTGTCCACATAGCCCTCGTAATCCAAGATCCGGTTCCGGCTCAGAGTCACGCTGGCATCCCACCGGAGCCAGGAGCTGACCCTGCAGGTGCCGGAAAGTTCGATCCCCGCCCGGTAACTGTCCTTCACATTGGTCATGATGGCACCGCCCACATCATTGATCTCCCCGGTGAGGACCAGCTGGTCGGTATAATCCATGAAATACAGGTTGGCATTGAGTTGCAGGTTCTCTCCAAGGTATGTGTAACCGGCTTCGTAATCCAGCATGGATTCTTTCACCGGCTTCGGACCGGCCGGGTCGGCATCCACGAAATTGGTCCGGTTGGGCTCACGGTTCGCCCTTGCCACAAACAGATACACCCGCTGGTTCCCATCCGGCTCATAATGGATCCCCGCTTTGGGATTGAAGAAGAAAAAATCATGCTCCTGGGTAAGATCCCTGAGATCATCATCATTTCCCTCGATCCCGTATGCGATGCCCCTTACCTGCATGTCGGCAAAGAACGAGATCCCCGATCCTGTGAGCAGGCTCACCTTCAGGTAACTGTTCCAGTCGGATTTCACCCCTGTATTCTCGTACCAACGGTGGCGGATCTCGCTCCCGCCCGGGTGCCTGGCCCAGATCACCGTCCCGAAATGATCGCCCAGGTAACGGTTCCATCCTCCCCCCAGGATGGCACTGAATCCGCCTTCCCTGTACTGGAGCCCTCCCACAAGTCCGTAAAAGTCATTGTCCAGCCACTTCCTGCGGATCAGGTCCGTTTCGGTAATGGTGTCTCCCCCGGCAATGACTTCATCCAGCAGGTAATCCGAAAGCGGCTGGTCTTCTCTGTACTGCTCGTAATACCCCGCTCCCTTTGTGTAATGCAGGGCCGTGTTCAGGTACAAATTCCCGGTCAGCATCCTGGAGAAATGCAACTGGTAGTGGCTCTGGCGGTAATGGTCGATCTGGTTGTCGTAATAAGCCGG
>DSEO01000155.1 GCA_011056635.1 Bacteroides sp. | reverse complement strand
CTTTGCGAAAACCCTTCCGGTGCGCTCATTCAGCGTGGGACTTGCCCCGTCTTACCACATGGACCGCAACGTGATCCTGTTCGATGCCGGGGGGATGGCTTTTTTTGCCCATGCAGGATACGGATTGCAGTACGCGGTGGACCTGAACCTCAAGTACGGTTATTTCGTGAACGGTACCGATTATGCAAGCGTGGACCTGCAGTACCTCCTGCACGAGACCCGGCAGAGTTACTTTTCCGTGATAGCGGGTCTCCACCGGTGGGATGCATACGGGTTCGACCTGACCGGGATCTACACCTATGCCCCGCGTTACTGGGTCAATTTCACGGTGGGTGTGGACATGGACCTCAGCTTTGCGAAGCAGGTGAACCCGCGGTTCTGGGTGCCGCTGAACGTGGGATTCAATGCCAATGAAGTGATGTTCGTCTACCTGGAATACAACCTGCCCGTCTCCGAACGGGCGTGGGACATCGTGGCGCTGGGGGTCAATTTCATCATCCGCTGAGCGCACTATTCCCCGGCCTCATACACCAGTTCCCCGCCCGAATAGGTGGCTTTTACCGGGATGCGGAAAAGCTCTTCATCCGGAGCGGTCATCAGGTCCTTATCGGTGATGACCAGGTCGGCCAGTTTCCCTTTCTCGATGCTCCCCTTCAGGTGCTCTTCAAAGGCAGCCCTGGCAGCCCAGATGGTCATGGCCCGGAGTGCCTCCTCGCGGGTAAGGGCCTGTTCCGGCATGAACCCCCCGCCGGGAACCCCGGCATGGTCTTTTCTCACCGTGGCGGCGTAGAAGCCGTAGAGGGGATTGATGTCCTCCACCGGGAAGTCGCTCCCGTCAGCCAGCCATCCGTTCTCATCCAGCAGGCGCCGGTAGGCATAGGCCCCTTCCATCCGTTCAGGTCCCAGCCGCTGTTCCGCCCAGTACATATCGGAGGTGGCATGGGTGGGTTGCACGGACGGAGTGATCCGGTAGCGTCCGAACAACTCAAAATCATCCGGATGGATCACCTGGGCATGTTCGATGCGCCAGCGGCGGTCGTTGTCCCCTCCCAGTATCCGCCCGTATATCTGAAGCATGCGCCGGTTGGCGGCATCCCCGATGCAGTGGGTGGCCACGATGAAGCCGTGTTCGTAAGCCTTTCTGCACTGATTTTCCAGCACCTCCCCGGGGGTCACAAAGAGACCACTGTTGCCGGGATCGTCCGTATAGGGTTCGATCATCCTGGCACCCCTGGATCCCAGGGCCCCGTCAGCAAACAGCTTGAGGGTGTTCACCGTCAGGTAGTCGTTCTGCCGGGGACCCTTCTCCACATATTCCGTGAAATTTTCCGCTGTGGCCGAAAGCCATGCGTTGATCCGGATCTTCAGATCCCCTGCCCGGTAGAGGGAGTCGATCAGCCGGATTGTGGAAGCGGGAAGGCCCGCATCGTTCACGGAGGTGAGCCCCACCCTGAAACAATTCGTTTCTGCCTGGTGAAGGGCCTGCACGATCTCCTCCCTGGAGGGAGGGGGAACCTGCCTGTCCACCAGATCGATGGCATTATCGATCAGGATCCCGGAAGGTAGCCCGTCCTTCAGCAGTACGGATCCTCCGTCCACTTTTGTTTCCGGGGTTACACCGGCCAGTTCGAGAGCTTTCGTATTGACCCAGGCGGCATGTCCGTCGATCCTCCTGAGCAACACCGGGATATCGGGGAAATGTTCATCCAGCATGGTCCGGTCCGGGAACTCCATGACCTCCCAGTCGTTCTGGTCCCATCCCCGCCCCGTGATCCAGGCGCCCCCCTGTTTCCCGTGATGTGTTTGGAGGATGGTGATGATCTCCTCCACCGACCGTGTGCCCACCAGGTCGGCGCTGTTCAGGTTCATCCCGTATCCGAAAAAATGACAGTGGGCATCGATCCATCCCGGGTATACAAAAGCACCCTGCAGGTCCACCACACGGGGCGCGCTGTATCTTTTTGTGATCTCTTCCGTGGTACCTGTGTCAATGATCCTCCGGTCCTTCACCGCAATGGCTTCAGCCGTGGTGAATTGCGGATCCACTGTATAGACAACGCCATCGGTCAGGATCAGATCCGCTTCCTTCCGGCCCGTGGTACAACTGGTCGAATATGTGATCATGCAAGCTGTGATTAAAAATACAGGGATCATGGATTGAATCCGCTTCATGTGCAAAGGTTTGGAACAAAAATAGCATTCTCATAATTATTTTCCCCATTTTTGCGTTCATATCACAAAATCAGGGGGATGTTCATCAAAAGGGTCTTGTTTGCTTTCCTGTTTCCGGCGCTGCTGTTTTTCGCATGTCACCCGCAACGGCAGTTCATCGAGGAGCCGGATGCAACACTGGTGTTCACCCTGGACACGGTTTATTTCGATACGGTCTTTACCACCATCGGGACGGTGACCAGGAATTTCCGGGTAAAAAATCCCCACAGTATGCACATCCGCATAGACGACATCACATTGGCCGGAGGTGCGTCCTCGGTTTTCCGGATCAATGTGGACGGGGAGCCCGGGATCTCATTTTCCGGACTGGAGATCGCGCCAAGGGACAGTCTCTACGTATTCGTGGAAGCCACACTGGATCCGAACAATTCCGGCGAAATCCTGCGCATCCAGGATTCCATCGTGTTTTTCACCAACGGGAACATCCAGGATATCGACCTGGTGGCATGGGGACAGGATGTGCATATTTTGCGGGACAGCACCCTGGAGGGATCCAATAGCTGGATCCCGGACAAGCCCTATTTGATCCTCAATTATGTGTATGTGGATTCCCTGGCCACCCTGGTCATCGACCCCGGGGTGCGGGTACACCTGCACAGGGATGCACTGCTGTTCGTGGACGGTACCCTGGAGGTGAACGGCACCCGGGATGAACCGGTCATTTTTGAGGGGGACCGCCTGGAGGAGTTCTACGAGGACGTTCCCGGGCAATGGGGACTCATCTACCTGTCGGAGTACAGTCATGACAACCGCATGGATCATGCGGAGATCCGGAACGGGACCATCGGGATCCTGATCAGCGCCCCGCCTGAATCGGGGAGGACCCCGGACCTGGAGATCAGCAACACCCTGATCAACCATATGAGCTCTAACGGGATCTATGCGCTCAATGCGCGGGTGACCGGGTCCAACCTGGTGATCGGGAATTGTGGCGGAAGCTGTACCGGACTGATTTTCGGGGGGGACTACCAGTTCACCCACTGCACTTTTGCCAACTACTGGCCCTCCTGGTATTCCAACCGCCGGCTTCCCGCGGTCTACCTGTCGGATTATTTCGGGAACTATGATGAAGAGGGGAACCTGGTGATCTATACGGGGGGTGATTTTGAGCAGGCTTCATTCAAAAATTCGATCATCAGCGGAAATGAGCTCATGGAGCTGGTCATTGACAGCTATGACGGGCGGCGACTCAATTACCTGTTTGACCACTGCCTGACCAGGATCGCGGAGGACAGCCTGGATTTCCTGAATGATCCTGCGTTTGTTTCCATTATCAATAATGAGGATCCCCTGCTGGATTCCATTCCTTACAGCTACGAACCGGATTCCCTGTCCCCCGTGATCGATGAGGGACTTCCCGCACATGCGGTGCGCTTTCCCTTCGACCTGAACGGGAACAGCCGCCTGGATGATGCGGCGCCTGACCTGGGAGCGTATGAGTGGCAGCCTTCCCCTCCCCCGGAGGAGAACAGGTAACCGGTCCCGGTCCGCCCTGTGAAACCAGCATTCCGCAGCATACTGGCTGATCAAACCGGTTCAGTCACATGAACCCCATATGGGACATATACCGATCCACAGGTACAAAATTCCCTTCTCCTTCTTTTTATTGGCCGCAATACTCCGCTGTGTTGAGGCCGGTCCGGCGGTCCGCCAGGATGCTGCGGTTCCTGAGGAAGAGGTAAGACTTGCAAAGCGGGCAAAAGGAGGAGGATTGTCCGGAAGGGAGATCCGGATCCTTTGGTACAATGTGGAAAATTTGTTTCATCCCTCGGACGATTCCATTCCGGGTGATGATGAATTCACCCCGGGCGGGGTGCGGCACTGGACCTGGAAGCGATACCGGGACAAGCTTACCGCCCTGGCCAAGGTGATCATCGCGGCGGGGGAGGGGGAGCCGCCTGAACTGGTGGGACTGGGGGAGGTGGAGAATGATTCGGTACTGGCGGACCTGGCGGACCATCCCATCCTCCGGCCTTACGGGTACAGTTTCCTGCACCGGGACAGTCCCGACCACAGGGGAATGGATGTGGGCCTGCTGTACAGGAAAGAAAGGTTCAGGGTGCTGGAATGGAAGGTTCACGGTCCGCCTCCTGGCGGCCGTTTTCCGGACACAAGGTTCCGGGCCACCCGGGACATGGTGCACATATGCGGAATCGCGGAGAGGAGCAGCGGGAACGGCGATTCCCTGGACCTGTTCCTGGTACACCTGATCTCCAGGTACAGCGGCACCGGCGCCACGGCATCCTACCGGATGGAGCAGGCGCGGCTGCTGGTCCGGCTTGTGGATTCGGTCCGGTTGCATAGGCGGCATCCGCTGGTGGTGATGGCGGGTGACTACAATGAGGAGGCGGATGGCTATTCCATGCAGCCCCTGCGGCAGCCGCTCTCGTGCGGTGATTCGATCCGGGCAATTTTGCCGGAAGAAAGCAGCGGCAGTTACAAGTACCGGGGTGTATGGGAGCGGATCGACCGGTTCATGGTGGCGGGAGAAACGAAGGGGTACCATATCGAAGGACGCATACTGCGACTGCCCGCGCTGCTCACTTCGGATGAGGCCTACGGAGGCGTGAAACCACGGCGGACCTACGTGGGATACAGTTATACGGGAGGGGTGAGCGACCACCTTCCGGTTCTCCTGGTCATTCGCCGCCGTCCTTTTTTACTTCGTTCCGGACGGTGAGCCCCAGTGCGGTTCCCGTCTCCACCATCTTCCGGTAGGCGGCCCGGAATTCATTGGGGATCTCTCCGTCCAGAATGGCTTCCTTGATGGCATTTTTGATGATCCCCACATTCCTGGAGGGGGGGATCCCGAATACACGCTGGATGTCATCGCCGGTGATGGGGGGCTGAAAATTGCGGACGGAATCCTTCTCTTCGATCTCCACGATTTTTTCCCGGACAATCCGGAAATTCCTCAGGTGGCGCTCCACCGTCCTGGGATTCTTCGAGGTAATGTCCGCTTCACAGAGCATCATCAGATCTTCCAGGTCGTCCCCAGCTTCGAAGATCAGTCGCCTGATGGCCGAGTCGGTGACCGTCTCGTCCGCCAGCCCGATGGGCCGCAGATGAAGCTTTACCAGCTTCTGAACGTATTTCATCTTTTCATTCAGGGGCAGTCTCAGGCTCCTGAAAATCCCCGGGATCATCCTGGAACCGATGAACTCATGTCCGTGGAAGGTCCACCCGGT
>DSEO01000052.1 GCA_011056635.1 Bacteroides sp. | reverse complement strand
TTGATTCTCCTCGAAGCTTGCCTCGAGGAACCTTTGGCTCTTTTAAGAAATCATCTCGAAAGTAGTGACGAAAACAGGAACCTGCTGCTTCGCGCCATCTCAGGCAGCGATGACCGCATCTGCTGCAGGGTATTGTTCCCGGGCGGTATCTCCGGTAAGCTGCCTAAATGGTTTTCGCAGAAAAGAATTTCAGCAGCGGTTGGAGATGCCGCCGGTTATTGCACCCCGATGATTGTGACTAACGCAGCGATGCCCGCATCTGCTGCGGGCTCTTGCGCCCGGGTGATTCAGAGCCAGAGATGGATCAGCAGGAAGAGCAGGGGGATGAGGATCCCTGCCAGGACCAGGATCCCTCCGTGTCCGGTGATCCCTTTCTTCCCTTTCAGCATGATCAGGCCTGAAGCGGCTATCAGGATCAGGGCGAGGGCATACAGGTCCGAGAACCAGGTCCACAGTTTTTTGGGCTTGTTGTAATGCAGGTAATCGATCTCCCTGAACAGGGGGCGGTGGCGGACGGTGGTCACCTGGATCTGACCGGAGGGAAGTTCCACATCGATATGTCCACCCTTCAGGTAGATCATCAGGTGCCGGTCGTCCGGGAAATAATAGTTCTTATAGGAGTTCCGCTCCCCGGTGATCTCCAGGATGGACTCCACCGTTTGCCGGTCCACTGAATCCCTGGTGAGGGGCGACGGATAGGTGTATGAATCGGAACGGGATATGATGTCCGGGTCCCAGTGCCTGGCCACATGGTGATTCAGGGCAATGCCGGAGAGCCCGTAAATGATGGTCATCCCGAAGAAAAGGTAACCCAGTTCCCGGTGAAGCCACCGGTTCCACTTCCTCCACTTCATTCCGCCTGCTGGGCGATCTCCCGGAGATCAAGCGCTTCAATGAAATAATCGGATTGTTCGGCCTCGGAATGTGCCATTTCTTCCGTATGGTGTTCCCCCGATTCAGCATCCCCGGCCTCATCGCCTGCCGCCGCATCCTGGACCCGGAATATTCCCCTGAATGCAACCGTGGAGCCTTCCAGGGAGGTTGCAAACTCATCCATCTCTCCTCCCGTCACCACACGCAGCTGGGTTTCCCCGTCATCCGCAAGCACAAAACATTTTTGTCCCCCGTGCCTGCAAACATGGGTAACCATGCCCGAGAGGGCTACTTCTTTGTCCCGGTATTCAGCAGGGTTTGCCAGAAGTTCCTGGATGGTGGCGGAGAGGATCTCCATCTCATCCCGGACAGCCTGAGCCTGTTCATCCTGCCTGTTCGATCTGTTGCAGGAACCCACCAGGGCTGCCACAACCAAAATCATTATCACCTGACGCATCATGTGTAATTTTAGTATTCGGGGGACTAAAATAGTAAAATATTATTGATTGAAGCTCTGCATGCACGCATCGAGTTCATCATAGATCTCAAACACATGGTGCAACTGGAGCAGTCTGAATAGTTCCATCACCTCAGCGCCCACATTGCAGATCTTGAAGGATCCCTGGTTGTTGCTGGCTGCTTTCAGTGCGGAAAGAAACACCCCGAACCCTGAACTGTCGATAAAGGTAATGCCCTGCAGGTCGAATGCAAGTTTCACATGGGGTTTTTGAAAGTGTGCCAGCAGGCTTTCCTTCACGGGCTCGGTGATAAGGGAGTTCAGCCGGTTGCCCTCCTTTAACCTTACCACGGTCACGTTATCGATTTTTCGGGTCTCGAGCATGGATCTTCGCTTACAGGTCTGTATTGTCCAGTTCTTCAATCGCCAGCTGACTCTGTTCCAGAAATTCGCTGACCATGGCTTCGTACCGCTCCGCCTCTTTTCCTTCCTGAGCCAGTATCTCCAGCTCCTTTAACAGGTCTGCCACCTTGTTCATTCCCATCACTGCCACGGAAGATTTGGCTTTATGGGCCAGTCTGGAGAGGTTCGCATAGTCCTTCCTGTGAAGCAGATCCGGCATGATCGCACTGTATTCTCCGATTTGTTCCCGAAAGAGTTCAATCATTTCACGAATGAATCTGGAATCTCCTTCGGACATGGTTTTCAGGTAGTTGAGGTCGCTAATCATGGTGGAGCGGCAGTAGGTTGAAAACTTCTAACAACCACTAAATTTATTTTTTTATTTTTAGAAATGAAACGCTTTTCGGGAAAATCATACCAAATCAACGCAATGAACAAAACAATTGTCATATTTCTACTGGGAATTTTTTCGGTCCAGGCTGTCTCCGGCCAGCTTTCGTTCACGCAGAAAAGACAACGCGATAAAACGCTGAATGAAGGAATTTCCCTGATCCTGAAGGGAAATTATGAGATGGCCAGTGCGAAACTGACCGAATGTATTGAAATGGACAGCACCTTTGCCCCGGCGTATATGCAACGGGGCAGGATACTGATCGAGTGGGGCGCAATCAGCGATGCCCTGGCGGACCTGGACAGGGCGATCCGGCTGGATCCCGGCCTCGGGGAGGCTTATTTTTACAAAGGATACCTGCTCTACGGGGAGGATAGTACGGGGACCGATGCCGTTTTGTTTGAAAAGGCCATACAGAATGGATTTCAGGATCCCTGGGCCTATTATTTCAGGGGACTGGTGAAGATGCGGGAGGGCCGGTTCGGAATGGCCGTGAATGATTTCAGTGAAGCCATCGACCGGAAAGTGGACTTTGCGCTGGCTTACCATGAAAGAGCAGGCGTCAGGAGAAGGATGGGCGATCTGCAGGGAGCGCTGTTCGATTACAGGACCGCCCTGGATTATCAGCCTCACTATCCCAATGCACTCAACAACATGGGCTCCGTGAAGATCCTTCTGGGTGATTACGAAGGAGCCATAGCGGATTTTACCACGGCACTTTCCCAGGATCCCGGATTATACATCGCACTGAACAACAGGGGATATGCCAGGTATTTCCTGGGAGATCTGGAAGGCGCGATCCAGGACCTGGATGCTGCCATTACCATGCAAAGCGATTTTCCCATCGCCCGCCTGAACAAATCATCGGTCCTGGTGAAACAGAATCAGATCGAACCTGCCCTGAGCCTGCTTGGAAGTGCCATCGAGGAGCATCCGGATGAGACACTGCTGTACCTGAACAGGGGATTGGTCCGGGAACTGACAGGCGACCTGGATGGAGCCTGTGAGGACTGGCACATGGCGAAGGAACTGGGATCTGAAAAGGCGGATGAGTACCTAATGGAATGTAACAATAATTGATGCAGCTATGAGATTGAAATGGTTGAATTCATGCATATTTCTGCTCCTGATCCATGGAGCGCTCTGGTCCCAGGAAGATGTGAAGATCCTGAAGAAGAAATTCAGGACCGAGAAGGAAGTGGGACTCAAGGAGGCCTGGAAAAGTATCAAAGAGGGGGATGAGTTTTTCCGTGAAGGACCGGGCACCCATGATCTGGCCAGGGATCATTATCTGTTCGCCCACCAGTATAATCCCGACAATGCGGCATTGAATTACAAGATCGGGGTCTGTTATCTCAATACAGATGACAAGTACGAAGCCATCAACTATCTCCACAGGGCCTATGAGCTGGATCCTGCAGTCAGCAGCGATATTCACCTGCTGCTCGGGGAGGCATTTCACCTGGTGCTGGAATTTGACAATGCCATTGAGCATTACAGTGCCCACAAGGAACAGCTGGAAGAGGAAGAACTGGTGGAGTATGCCGACGTGCTCACCAAAAGGCTCTCCGAATGCCAGCATGGTCGTACGCTTTCCCAGGACCCGGTCAGGGTGATCATCCAGAACCTGGGAGATGGGGTCAATTCGAGGTACGATGATTACAATCCGGTTTTCGCCTATGACGATACCGCACTGTTTTTCACCTCCCGGAGACCCCTGGAGAAATCCAGGCGCAATCCCATTGACAACAAATACAACGAGGACATCTACCGGTCTGCCGTCACGGACAATGAATTTGAACAGGCGGTGAGACTGGGAAAACCTTTCAACACCAAGCACAATGACGCGCTTGTGGGCATTTCCCCGGAAGGTGATTTGATGTTTATTTACAGGGGACATGAGGACGGAGGGGATATCCGGGCAACTTTCCTGAAGCCTGAGAAAATGAAATGGAGTTCGCCCAGAAAACTTTCCCGGAAGCTGAGGAGCAAGGCGGCGGAGACCACTATCAGCCTCTCTCCCGACGGCAAAGAGCTCTATTTTGTTTCCGCAAGGGAGGATCTCACCAAAGGCGGCAAGGATATCCTGGTTTCCAGGCTCGATGAAAACGGAAAATGGTCCGAGCCCAGAAATTTGGGCGGAATTATCAACACCCGGTATGATGAGGAAGGGGTTTTTATCAGTCCCGATGGAAAGTATCTCTATTTCGCATCCCAGGGCCATAACTCCATGGGCGGATTCGATGTGTTCCGTTCCCTCCGGCAGGAGAACGGGGCATGGTCCGTACCGGAAAACCTCGGATACCCCATCAACACGCCCGATGACGAGATGTTCTTCATTACCGGCCAGTCGGGGATTTACGGATACTATGCAGCCATCCGGGAAGGCGGGATGGGTGCCAAGGATATTTACAAGGTGATCTTTCTGGGTTCGGAGAAAGAACTGATCACCTCCACGGTGGAATGGCTTGTGGCCGGACCGCCGGAGCGGAAAACCGGGTTCCTGACAGCGCCTGTGCTGATGGAAACGGATACCGCGCTGGTTCTCACCGGACGGGTGCTGGATACCATCGGTGGCGTCGCCCCGGTCCTGGCCAGGCTTTCATTCATCGACCCGGACGACGGTTCCGCGGGCTTCAATGTGATCACCAACGAGGGCGGACAATATACGGCCAGGTTGCCCGAGCCCAAGGTGTACGGGGTGGAGATCAATGCCACCGGGTACCTGTATTTCCTTGACATTGTGGACCTGGTGGGAGAGACCGGGGATGAGAAGATCGAGCGGGACTTTTTCCTGAAGAAGCTGGAGGTGGGCACCAAGGTGGTGCTGGATAACATCTATTTTGAAACGGGCAAGGCTGTGCTCAGGCCTGCATCTTTCGATGCGCTTGACCAGGTCTACAGGTTCCTGGAAAACAATCCGGGCATCCGGCTGGAGATATCCGGCCATACGGATAATACCGGAACGCTGCGTATCAATCAGCGGCTTTCAAAGGAGCGTGCAAAGGCGGTGGTGGATTACCTGACAGGGAGAGGTATTTCTCCGGAAATGCTTGTTTATGAAGGATATGCCGATACCCAGCCTGTAGCGCCCAATGATACTGCAGCGGGACGGGAAAAGAACCGGCGGGTGGAATTCAAGGTGATCTCAAAATAAAAAAATGAACAGTTGAAAAAAACAGTTTTCCATCCAAAGCACCTGGCACTGGGTGCAAAAATGGTTCCGTTTGCCGGTTTTGAAATGCCTGTGGAATACACGGGTGTGCGGCATGAACACAGGAACGTGCGAGAGAATGCCGGCGTGTTTGACGTTTCCCAC
>DSEO01000212.1 GCA_011056635.1 Bacteroides sp. | reverse complement strand
GCATGGAATTCTTTCACGTCCTCCACGGTGGCATTGAACAGATCTTCCATTTCGCCGATCACCTGCCAGGAGTAGGGATGCCCTTCCGGGAACAGATTTTTGTCGATCACATAACTGGTATGTCCGTATGGCCTGTTATCGTTACTCTCCCGCTTTTCGTTCTGCACCACATTCTGCTGGTTCGCGAAGGCAGATTCCGTCACCGTGTTCCTCAGGTACCCCATCCTGTCCGATTCGGCCCACAGGACCATCTCAAGGGCATTTTTGGGCACCACTTCGAAATAGATGGTGCCATCCTTACTGGTGCCTCCGTTCAGGGTGCCTCCGGCTCCCTGGATGAGCTTGAAAAACTGGTCCTGGCCGACGTTCTCGGACTGCTGGAACATCATGTGCTCGAACAGATGGGCAAAGCCTGTGCGGCCGGGGACCTCCCGGTTTGAACCCACATGGTACTGGATGGCCACAGCTGCGATGGGATCGGACTTATCCTGGTGTAGGATCACATCCAGGCCGTTGTCGAGTTGGTACTTTTCGAAATCGATTTTCAGTGCGGCCTGTTGTTCCTGCGAAGAACAGGCTCCGAGCAAAAGGGCTGTGATGAGTGAGAGAAACAATATACGCGGATTCATTTTTCTTTTTTTTAGTGAAACATTGCAAGGTAACGAATCACAAAAATAAGAAAAACGTACGATTTCCCTCCCCGGTATTACTTTACTGCAAATTTGGCAGAATTACCTTGATTCACTCTTTACGCCCTTTGGGAAAAGGAGTTATTGTATAGTAATCACTGCTCTTTCAGGCTTTTGCCTTCACGTAATTTCCGGTCCAGCTCTTGGACTGCTTTTTCGGTGTTGTCTAGCTTTTCTTTTTTCTGCTGGTATTCTTTGTCGGAGATTTTTCTGGCTGCCCTTTCGTTCTCAAGAGCCTCCCTTTCCACCCTGATCCTTTCTCGTGCCCGGACCACTTTCTCTTCTCCCTGCTGCAGCTGAGCGTCAAGGTGCTGTTGCTTTTCCATGTGCTTCATTCTGGCCTCTTCAGCCCTTGCCTGCCCGAATTCTCTGCCCTGCAGGTCACCTTTCTTCCTGCCATAAGCATTTCCCTGCTCCTCCATATCTTCCCTGGCATCTTTTACCTGCTCTTTTCCTTTCTGCTTTTCCTGGTCCGCAGCCTCTCTCATCTCCCTGTCAGACCTGCTTCTGTCTTGCCTTCGCTGTGCCATGGCATCATTTCCCGTAACCAGGAAAGCCATGATCAGCAGTGACATCAATAATATTCCTGAATGCTTTTTCATTTTCGTAATTTTTGATGGTTAAAGATCATTGAGAAGCGTATCCAGTTTCATGGCAGCTGCTTCGATCTCCTGTATCGTGCTGTCAATCTGCGAAGACACAGCTTCGGTCTGTTCAATCTCCGCCGCTTCGGCTTTAGCGGCAGCTTCTTTTTCAGCCTTTCCGCCGCATCCTGCCAGCAGAAGGGTTGCCATTGCAATCATTAAAGTTCTTTTGATCATGTGTATCAGGTTTGGTGATTTGTGTTGTTGTTTTTTCTGTCTGCGGGGCAGGGAGAATATCTGTCCGTTACTTCTGTGCAATATTACGAATAATAAACTCGTGACCACTCATACCGGGTGGTCAACTTCGGGCAGGTACCCCAAATTCTTTAGACTACCTTTTTGCCATACCCTGTTACTTTAAGCTTTTTGTCCGCCAGATCCTTCTTACGGTAATTGCTGATTGTGTCATTGATGATTTTCTCCCATTTCTCAGCCATCTGTAATTCTCCGGACAATGTGAGCGGATCGTAGTCATTGTTGTAAAATTCCAGTCTGGCCGCCGGTTTTTTCATATCCCTAAATGAAATGATAAGTCCGATTTTATCAATGACCAGGATTTTTTCTCTGTGCTGTGTGACAGTCCTGACCTCCTTTCCCAGATGGCATCGTTCCGCTTCTGTCAGGTTGATGACTTCCCTGGTGTCTTTATTGACAGTGCTCCTGATAAAAAAGAGTTTCATAGTTTCCCGGTCATCTATGCCGATGTGTGTTTGATCCCAGCTGTCATGTAGTATAATGGTGCTGTCATTCTCTTCTGCAAATGACTTAAGTACCGAAAGCTTGCTTTCAGTACGGAGTTTGTTCCTGTAATAAAAATGAATCACAATTGCAGCAATGGTCATGATCACAGTGACCCATACTGCCAGATTGAAATAGTCCATATGTCTGTTTTTTAATGAATGATGAATGATCTGTCACAGTAATTCCTTTGAAAGCGAAAGGATTGTGAACGATTGATGAACAGTGGGGTATGGACTACCAGAAGCAATTGAAAGGATGGTTGATATCCGGCCCTTCAAACCGGACCACCTGAAATTCGGAACTGTATATATATTCCGATATGGTACATTTTCTCAGGTTTTCGGCATGCTTTCCTGCAAAAACAGCCGGGAGAGAAAACTTATTCACGGAAGGAAGCAAATGTTGTGCGAAGCTGATATCAGGTTCTCTGTTGGCATCATACCTGGTAAGATCCTTGTAACCGGATGAGTAAAAACAGGTTTCGGAGGCTGTATGGCTGATGTTGGAATCCTGTTGTCCGGCCGACCTTTGGGTGTTCCCCCGGAGATCAAAACCGGTGAAAACAATGACTGCGATATATGCTGCTGCAGCGAATTGCTTCATTGATCTTTTTTTATTTAGACGATGACCACCGATCAGGTAACCTTTCGGAGATGCATTTGGTTTGTTCCTGCCGCTGCCTTATATTGCATGCAATCAATCCCGGTCCCATATGCCCGGCAATCCCGGAATACCATCCCGGCGCTGGCAGTAACTGAAACGGACGGTCCTGACGGTTATCCTTATAAGCCTTGGAGTGTTCTGCGGCCTGGCGTTCTTCCTTGTGATAACCAAGGGCTACAGGTAAGAAAGTTCCGGTGCAGCCGAAAGAATCAACAACAGGGATTCGGATTCTGTTGGCGACCTGGGGGAGGCTTATGATGTCCGGGGTTTGTGTTATAAGTACATATGTCAGCACACAACATTTCTTATATACTGAGGATTGCCCTGATCGGAGCACTGGGTGGTTTTCTTTTCGGATATGACTGGGTGGTGATCGGGGGAGCCAAACCCTTTTACGAAAAATTCTTCCTCATCAGTGATATTCCCGGGATGCAGGGATGGGTGATGAGCAGTGCCCTCCTTGGATGTGTCACCGGTGCCCTGGGCTCGGGAATGATCAGTGACCGTTTCGGAAGGAAAATAGCGCTGTTTGCGGCTGCCTTACTCTTTACCACCTCGGCCATTGGCACCGGGCTATCGGATTCGGTCTCCCTGTTTGTTTTTTTCGCATCTGGGGGGGGATCGGCATCGGGATCGCATCATCCGTTTCGCCCGTTTTCATCTCCGAGATGTCACCTGCGGACCTGAGGGGACGGTTCGTTTCCCTGAACCAGCTTACCATCGTGGTGGGTATCCTGCTGGCACAGATCATGAACTGGCTTATAGCCAGGCCGGTCCCCGACGGAGCCACCGACCGGTTCATCCTTGAATCGTGGAACGGGCAGATGGGCTGGCGATGGATGTTCTGGGCGGAAACGGTACCTGCATTACTCTTTTTCATGCTCCTTTTCGCTGTCCCCGAAAGCCCCAGGTGGCTGGTAAAAGCAGGCCGGACGGAAACTGCGCATGGGGTCCTGGAGCGGATCGGGGGTGCAGGCTACGCCGGCGACAGGATCACTGAGATCAGGGCATCTTTCGGTGAACTATCGGAGAAGATCGATTTCAGATCGCTATTTTCGAAAAGGGTATTCTCCATCGTGTTACTGGGGATGGTCCTGGCGTTTTTCCAGCAATGGTGCGGGATCAACGTGGTATTTAATTATGCCGAGGAGATTTTTGCCGCGGCGGGATACGGAGTGAGTGACACCCTGTTCAATATCGTGATTACGGGAATCATCAATCTGGTGTTCACTTTTGTGGCCATCCGGACGGTGGATCACTGGGGAAGAAGGGCCCTGATGATCGCGGGAGCACTGGGCCTGTCTGTCGTGTACCTGCTGGTCGGATCCAGTTATTATTTCAATTTCGAAGGCATCAGCGTGCTGGTATTTATTCTTGCCGGGATCTCCGTTTATGCCATGACGCTGGCCCCCATCACCTGGGTCGTGCTCTCCGAGATCTTCCCGAACCGTGTCAGGGGCACGGCCATGTCGCTGGCCACGACTTCCCTCTGGACAGGCAGCTTCCTGCTTGTCATTTTATTCCCCGTATTGAACAATGCGCTGGGGACCCATGGCACATTCTGGCTCTTTGCCGGCATATGCTTCCTGGGGTTCCTTTTCATCCTGAAAAAATTGCCGGAAACCAAAGGAAAAACCCTGGAGGAAGTGGAGGAATTGCTTACCCGGGGAGAAAAATAAGAATGAAAATGATGACATCAAGGGAAAGACTGACAGAGACCATTCATCACCGGGAACCCGACAGGCTGGTGGTGGATCTGGGTGCGGGGGGACAGACCGGGATGGGGGTCTGTGCCGTGCACCGTCTGCGGAATGCGTTGTTCGGGGATACGGGGTACAGGGTGAAGGTGACCGAGCCCTGCCAGATGCTGGGTGAGATCGATGAAGCAATTCGGAAGGCTCTGCATCTGGATGTGGTTGGGATCGATCCTCCGGAGAACATGTACGGGTTCAGGAATGAACGCTGGAAGCCATTTACCATGCATGACGGCACCGTGGTGGAGGTGCCGGGCGATTTCAATTACACGGTGGACGACAAAGGGGCCATCCTGCTGTATCCTGGGGGCGACCTCACCGCTTTGCCGCGTGCAAAAATGCCGGTGGGAAGTTACTTTTTCGATGCCATTGAGACCGGGGGACAGGCCGGTTACGATCAACTGAATCCGAAGGATAACGCCGAAGAGTTCGGGATCCTGTCGCCTGAAGATGTGGCCCATTTTGCCTCGCTGGCAAAACAGTTTCATGCGGAGACCGGGTACGGGATCTACATGACCCTGCCGGGCATGGCATTCGGCGATATTGCCCTGGTGCCTGCTCCCTGGATGAAACGACCGCGGGGGATCCGGGGGATTGAAGAATGGTACCTGGCCACCCTGGCATACCCGGATTATGTGAAGCGGGTGTTTGAAATTCAGTGTGAGGTCGCATTGAGAAACATCGAATTACTGGCCCGGGCTGTGGGCGATCTGGTCCAGGTGGTTTTCGTAAGCGGGACCGATTTCGGGACACAGGACGGCCTTTTTTTGTCCCCGGATACCTACCGCGATTTATATAAGCCATTCCAGAAAGCTGTGAATGATAAAATTCATGAACTCACCGGCTGGAAGGTGTTCATTCACACCTGCGGTGCCGTTTACGAACTGATCCCCAATTTGATCGAAGCCGGATTTGATATCCTGAATCCCGTGCAGATATCAGCCCGGGGCATGGATCCGGTCGGGCTGAAAAAAGAATTCGGCCGCCATATCGTATTCTGGGGCGGAGGCATCGATACCCAGCGGACATTGCCATTCGGCACACCCGGGGAGGTGTACCGCGAGGTGCGAAAAAACATTGACATCCTCGCCCCGGGCGGTGGATTTGTGTTC
>DSEO01000213.1 GCA_011056635.1 Bacteroides sp. | reverse complement strand
CCGCCCTGGAGGCTTCCACACAGTATACCTATCGCATCGCCCGCTTCAACGCATCCGCCCTGGAAGCATTCTCCAACCGGGATTCGACCGTCACCTTCGACAGTCCGGCCGCCCCGCCGCAGGTACCGGGCGACCTGAGCGCAGAAAAGATCTCCCCCGTAACCATCCTGCTGAGCTGGACCGACAACTCAGATACGGAAGAGGGGTTCCGTATCGAAAGGAGATCAGGGGGAGAATTTGAAGTGATCGGAACGGCAGGCGTGAATGATACGGAATTCATGGACGAGGGCGTGACGGAAGGCGGTGCGTATACGTACCGCATCCGTGCATTCAATACAGCGGGGTCATCCGGCTATTCAAACGAGGTCGAGATCCTCACCGAATTTAAAGGGGGTATTTTCGTGGAACAAGGAGGCATCGTATCCATCGAGGCGGAACACGGACAGATGGGGGATTACTGGGAGATAAAAAGTGCCCAGAGTGCCTCCGGAGGGGCTTATATCGAAATAGGGAGCGATAAACATACCACTGAAGATCTGCCCGAATGTGATGATCCCCTCTGTATCGTAACCTACTATTTCAGAGTAAGTCTGATGGGCATTTACCGCCTCTGGTTCCGCACCCTTTCCGAAGGCGGGGAAGATGATTCCTTTTTCTGGCGGATCGGGATCGGGGACTGGGTCAGGGAGAATGGCCGTGCCTTCCCGGGCTCCTGGTTCGAAACCCAGAACAGCCAGCTGGAGAACCTCTCTTTTGGGACCAACATCCTGGAGGTTGCTTACAGGGAAGACGGTACACAGATCGACAAGTTTATGATACAGCTCGAAGGCATGGAGTTGCCCGTGGGAAACGGAAGCCCCGAATCTGTTTACATTTCTCCTGCTCCGCCGGACAAACCCTACCAGCTGGATGCCAGCCTGACAGATCCGGATGAAATATTCCTGGCCTGGGCGCACGATTCCGAAGATGTGACCGGTTTTAAAGTAAAGCGAATGGAGGCGGATGCGTTTTCGGAGATCACCCGCACGGGGCCACTTGTCAGGGAATATACCGACAGCGGCCTGGAGGGATCTACCCTGTACACCTACACGGTACAGGCGTATAATGCTGCAGGCAATTCAAACTTTGCCACTCCGGCCAGTGCGGTGACCGGGAGCATTAACGGTACCGGTGACGGCTTTTCCAGGCAGACTTCTACCCGGAACTATCCCAATCCCTTTTCTGAAAGGACCTGGTTCCATTACACCCTTTCGGAAAGGTCCGAAGTAAAGCTGAACGTTTACAATTTTCTGGGGCAGAAGGTAAAACAGCTGGTGAATTCCATACAGGAGCCAGGATCGTATTCCGACTCATGGGATGGCACGGACCAGGAAGGCAGAAGGGTGAGCAGGGGTCTGTATTATTGCAGACTTCAGCACGGCTCTTCAAGCCATGTCTTCAAGGTGCTCTACACCGGAACAAATAGTGGAATCTAAAACGAAGGGTCAATGAAAAGGAAACTATTTGCGCTAGCCATGCTCGTACTCCTGAGCGGGATCAATGCCATGTCGCAGGGAAGGGGTTCCATCAGGGGAAAGGTCATTGACCAGGAAAGCAAGGAGCCCTTGATGTATGCAAATATTGGGGTGGAAGGCACCTCATTTGGCACCACAGGGGACATTGAAGGGAATTTCATCCTCAACCTGGCTGCCGGAAAATACACACTTGTCTTCAGCTACATTAGCTATAAGACCCTGACCTTGGAGGTGGAAATTAGCGGGAACGAGGTGGTTGACCTGGGAGATTTGGAAATGCAGATCGAATCCATCATGGGTGAAGAGGTTGTGATCACGGCTATTGCCAGGGGACAGGTGGGAGCGATCAACAGGCAGATCAACGCCAATACTATTGTGAATGTGGTATCCAGGGAAAAAATACAGGAACTGCCCGACCAGAACGCGGCGGAAACCGTGGCCAGGCTCCCGGGGGTTTCTCTCATCAGGGATGGAGGGGAAGGCACCATGGTTACCCTGAGGGGAATGGCCCCGCGGCTGAACCTGATCACCATGAACGGGGAAAGGATTCCGGCCACCAATGACCAGGACCGCTCGGTGGACCTGAGTATGTTTTCCACCGATGCCCTGGCCGGAATTGAAGTGTACAAGGCCCTGAGACCGGATATGGATGCGGATGCACTCGGCGGTACGGTGAACTTTACTGCCCGGAAAGCATCCAGTGGCTTCCACGGCGACGTGAAAGTGCAGACCGGTTATAATGCGCTGAAGAAAGATCCCGGGCAATACCTGGCCAGCGCCACTTTTGAGAACAGGTTGTTGAAAGACAAACTTGGTTTCATCGTCAACGGAACCATGCAGAAGGCCAACCGGAGCTCAGAAGGGTTCTCAGGAGGCTGGTCTGATGTGGGACTCGACTCTGAAGGGAAAAATATCTTTCATGTTTCCAGCTTTTCCCTGAGCGATGAACTGGAGGACCGTTTCCGCTACAGTGCCAGCCTGAACATGGATTATCGACTGAAGAATGGAAGCCTCATGCTCTCGACTACTTACGGCCGCACCGACCGGGATGAACTCAGGTACCGAAGGAATTATTCCTTGGGAACCAGCTACCAGCAGTATTATGTCAGAAAGCGGGAATCTACCAATACAGTGATAACCTCCAGCCTGGGGGGGAGATTTTTACTCTGGAATTATCTGGATCTGGACTTTTCCGCCGCGCTCTCCCGGTCAGCCAACCGGCGTCCCCTCCAGGAACAGTTCCAGTTTCGTGAGCTGGGGGCCTTCGATGCCAATGATGCCAGCTCTTACGATGTGGCTGTCAATGCGGCACAGAATAAGCTGGATGAAACCTGGCTCAAATACGGATACCTGGAAAACTACGACGTTGCAGACCGGAACGCGTCCCTTCAACTGAATATGAAGGCTCCCTTCCGCCTGGGAAATCATATCGAGGGTTACCTGAAATTCGGGGGAAAATACAGGGAGCTCAAGCGTGACTATGATGTGAACCGCGAATGGACCCGGAGCTTCATAGGGCAATATATCATCAGCGATGGCAGGCAGGATCCCAACTGGGTCATCAATGCCGACAAGGGATGGATCCTGATGGAGAACTTTTACGGGGAGCACTATTCAACAGATTTTATGCGGAATTTCGACCATCCCTATTTCATGGGACCGGGTGCGGAAGAGGTGAATGGCCCGGCCCTGGACTATGAGGCCTTAAGGAAGTTCAGGGAGGAGTATTACGAGGATTACTGGTACGTAGATCCGACGATAGATATTGGCGATTACTATGCAGCGGAAACCGTGGGAGCCGGTTATGCCATGTACGATGTGAACGTGTACGACCGGTTGCAGCTGATCGGGGGGATCAGGTATGAGCATACCCAGAACCATTACGAGAGTATTTTCGGCACCCCGCGTCTGGATGAAGAGGGTGAGATCATTAACATCTCTGGTCTGACCGATACCATCGGCAACAAGACCCACTACCAGTGGCTGCCCCAGTTCCAGCTGAAGTTCAATATGTTCTCCTGGGCCGATTTGAGGCTGGCGGCTACCAAATCACTTTCCAGACCCAATTTTTTCTCCCTGGTACCCTGGGAAAGGGTGAATCATTTCGACCACACGGTTGAACGTGGAAATATTGACCTGGAGCATATGTCGGCCTGGAATTACGACGCCATTCTCTCTTTTTACGGGAAATTCGGATTGTTTACCATCGGCGGATTTTACAAGGAGCTAGAGAATATCGACTATACCATTACCACCAGGATCGTGGAACCTGAGATGGCGACCAATGGCTATGACCTGACCATGCCGATCAATGCAGCGCAAAAGTCAACCATCAAGGGAATAGAAATTGACCTGCAGACCAACTTCAGGTTCCTCCCGGCCCCTTTTGACGGCCTGCTGGTCAGTGCCAACTACACCCTGCTCAGATCCGAGACCTATTTTCCCTATACACTTATCGAGACCCAGCCCTTTTTCCCCTTTACCACCACCGTTACCGATACATTCCGTCTGGGGCCTATGCCGGGACAGGTTGATGATGTGGTCAACCTGAGCATCGGTTATGAGAAAAGAGGTTTCTCGGCACGGATTTCCATGGTCTACCAGAGCTCCAGCCTGAAAGTTTCGGAGGGTGCCGCGCTCGGTTCCCTGGCCAGGAGCGTGGGAAAAAATGCAGCGCTGGATAATTACACCGGGGCATCAACCCGCTGGGATATGACCCTGAAGCAGACTTTCAAAAAGAAGTATACCATCTATGCCAACCTGAACAACATTACCAATACTCCTGAAACAGCCTATCTGAGCGGTTCGAGGGGGAACCTTATCACACAGGAAGTGGTGTACGGAATGACATTCGATATCGGATTTCGGTATAAGTTTTAAAAACACATTATCCATTACTTAACCAATTAAAATCTATCATTATGAAGCAAAACTACTTTCAAAAGATGCTGATGATCGCATGTATCCTGTTTCTGGCAGGACTTGTGAGTCAACTAAGTGCCCAGGAGCGGATTGTGAATATCCCGCCTCCCACTGCCGAGAATCCCAAGCCCATTGATCAGTACATTATGGGTGACACCACCGAAACAGGGGCCCGTGTGGACAGTTTCAACACGGTCTACGTGCTGGAACGTGGTGAAGGTAAAGTGTACCTGATCAATTCTCTGATCCAGAACGTGGACTGGCCATTGACCGTGGTAGCCGAAGAGGGGGATGGCCCCCGTCCTTACATCTATCTTCTGGCCGAGGGAACAAGCTATTGTTTCCGCCCCAAGGGAGACCTTACCCTGAAAGGACTTCACCTCTCTGTCATTGACAACCTGGGTGCGGTGGCGCAGCGTATCGTGCGTGTAAGCGCGGATGACGTGACCGTGACCGTTGATGACTGCTGGTTTGATGATTCGCATCAGGCCGCATTTCGACTGGATAATGCCGACATGTCCCTTTTCATCACCAATTCCACCTTCAGCAACATTGGAAGTCCTAAAGATCCGGATAACGGACGATGGCTTGATCTCCGTGGTAATGACCAGGACACCCTGATCGTGGAGAACTGCACGATGTATAACCTGACCCATTGTATTATCAGGAACGGCGGCGGACGTATCAAATACGCCAAGTTCAACAACTGTACCTTTGCCAACGTGGGCCGCCGTGGATTCCAACTCGGGGCAACGGCCGGGTTTGAATTAACCAATAGCATCCTGCACAATGTGGGATTTTGTTCCCAGGACACGGGGTCCAGCCAGGCTGTATTTGAGCTTGACGCCATCGGCCAGGCAGATTTGGACGCGGGCCTCACCCAGGAAATCAATATCTCACACAACAATATTTTCCTGGACACAACCATTTTTGAGGATTGGCTCAACGATACCCTGACCGCAACACCCCTGGGGGATTCCGTGGCCATGGTGTTCATTAATGGCAACACTGATGCTGTCTGGTACGATGAAGAGATTGAGTTTACCGATGGACCCGGAGACGTTGCAAACATGGCCGTGATGCTGGATCACCAGCTTGACCCGGATCTCGTGGTGGAAGACTCTCCCGACTGGATAAATCCCGATCCTCCCGCACTCGGCTATCATACGGATGTACCCTTCGACCTGGGTTATGCCAATTCTGTTGCCTT
>DSEO01000316.1 GCA_011056635.1 Bacteroides sp. | reverse complement strand
TTTTTCACTCCTTATTTTGAAAAACTGGCGGGAACCGGTAAATTGCGGGAACAGATCGTTGCCGGTTGGGATGAAGACAGGATCCGGAGAAGCTGGCAGCGGGATCTGAGAAGATTCAAAAGAAAAAGCACCCCCTATCTGGTTTACCGGTAATATGAAAAACAGGGCTACGGGTATCCGTTCGCTGCCGGCAATGATGCTACTGGTTTTTGTCACGCTTTTCACGGGGGGACTCAGCGGGCAGATCATCCATCCGGACAGGGGGTTCGTATTCGGGGATGAAGACATTCCGCGCATTGACATTACCATCCCTCAGACCAGCCTCGACCATCTCTATGAAAATCCTCACGCGGACAATGAATACCAGGCACAGTTCAGCTTTACCCGCGGCGGGACCACCGAGGCACTGGAGGATGTGGGTGTCAGGTTCAGGGGCAATACTTCCAGGGACAAGCAGAAAAAATCCTTCAAGATCTCGTTCAACACCTTTGAACAGGGGAGGGATTTTCACGGACTGGAAAAAATGAACCTGAACGCGGAGACCAACGATGTGTCGCTGCTCCGTTCCAAACTGAGCTGGGAACTTTTCAGATACCTGGGGGTGCCGGGCTCCCGCTGCAACCATGTGCTTCTCTATATCAACGGTGCGTTTTACGGGGTGTATGTGAACACGGAACATATTGATGAGACTTTCGTAAAATCCCGTTTCGGCACCAACGACGGCAATCTTTACAAATGCCTCTGGCCGGCGGACCTTGTGTACCTGGGAGAGGACCAGGAGGCCTACAAGTTCACAGAAGAAGACAGAAGGGCCTATGCGTTGCGGATCAACGAGGAATGGGACGATTATGCGGACCTGGCCGGACTGGTCAGTGTGATCAACCTTACCGCGGGGGACCAGTTCCCCGCGGCTCTGGAACAGGTGTTCAATGTGCAGCAATACCTGAAGGTGATGGCGGTGGATGTGATGACCGGCAACTGGGACGGGTACATCGGCAACAGGAACAACTATTACCTGTACCGCGACCAGGTAACGGGACGGTTCGAATACATCCCGTATGACCTGGACAACACCTTCGGGATCGACTGGCTGGGAGAGGACTGGTCGGTCCGCTCCATTTACAGCTGGAACCGGGAACCCATGCCCCTCTATGAGCGGGTGCTCCAGGTGGATGCCTACAGGGAACAATTCAGTGCGTATATCAGGCAGCTGGCCGATTACATGAGCAGCGAGGCTTTCAGGCTGGAGGCAGAAGGGTGGCATACGCTGATCAGCAGCTGGGTCAGCCAGGATCCCTACTATCCGCTGGACTGGGGCTACGACTTCTCCGATTTCACCGAAGCACTGACCACGGGATGGGGAGGCCACCTGCAGTACGGGGTACTGGAGTATGCTTCAATCCGCGCGGCCAGCGCCATGGAAGAGGTCGTCCGGTCGGACGCACCGCCGCTCATTACCCATGCCAGGATCCTGCCCGGGGATGGCGGGGTCGACGTGGACTGGGTGGCGGAGGATGACAGGCCGGGATTGACCACCACCCTGCATTACAGGATCGGTCAGGAAGCGTGGGCTTCACAAACATACGCCGAACCGGCAGAAACGGATCCGGTATCCGGAATACAGATCTACAGGAATTCGCTAATCCTTCCGGGGGAGCAAGCCGCGATGGACGTTTATTTCACCGTGACGGATGGCGGGGGACAGGAAACACGGTACCCGGCCGACTTCCTGACTGTTACCCTGCCGGTGGCGGACGGACCCCTGCGGATCAACGAATTCATGGCTTCCAACAGCAGTACCAGGGCGGATGAGTACGGGGAGTATGACGACTGGCTGGAGATCTACAATGCATCCGGGATCCCCGTGTTGATGGGGGATGTGTACCTGAGCGACGACATGGGAAAACCGGGAAAATACAGGTTGCCGGATGCGCACATCCACCCGGGTGGGTTCTATCTGCTCTGGGTGGACGGTCAGCCTGACCAGGGGGCGCATCATACACCCTTCCGGATCGAGATGAATGGCGAGGAGCTGAGGTTGTCGGGAAGACCATCGGAAGGATTTCCGGTGATGGATTCCCTCACATTCGGACCGCAGCTTACCGATGTGGCACTGGGCCGCTCGGCGGACGGCGCAGGGGAGTGGATCGCTTTCACGGACCCGACCCCCGGATTTTCCAACTTGTCCACCGGAACCGAAGAATACACGGCGGACCGTCTGATCCTCTATCCCAATCCGGTGACGGACGGGACAATCCGTTTCAACCGGAACGTTTCCGGTGTCATCTATCATTCCCTGGGGGTGGCAATGCTGCAACTTGACGATGTATCCTCGGCAGATGTTGGTCCGCTTGCGCCTGGAGTCTATATTTTCAGGTCCGCCGGAGGCGAATCCATCCGGTTTGTGGTGGGGCGCTAGCCTGATCTGGGGTCGTTTCCGGGAGCTTACCTGGGGCTTCTCTCCTTACTTTTCCTTCCGCTGTTGCCCCGGCCTGCGCCCTGTCCTTGCCGGCCTTGTCCCTGGTCCTTTCCACGCCCTCTCCCCTGACTGCTTCCGGGTCTCCGTCCCCTGCGCTTCCCGGGATCGTACGGGGGCGTTTCTCCCAGTTCAGCAGGGGCCATGACTTTGATGACGGGGCTCCCCAGCAGCTTCTCGATCCTAGAAAAGGGCGCCTGCTCTTTCTCCCCGATGAGCGTAATGGCCACTCCTTCCGATTTCGCCCTGGCGGTACGGCCGATCCGGTGGATGTAATCTTCTCCTTCCCGCGGCACGTCATAATTGATGATCAGGTCAATGTCCTCCACATCGATCCCCCGTGACAGAAGATCGGTGGCCACCATGATATTAATCCTGCGATTGCGGAACTGCCGCATGATCTCTTTTCTTTCTGACTGTTCCAGGTCGGAATGGATGTCCTGGGCCACCAGCCCCTCGTTTTTCAGCTGCCTGCCCAGCACCTTGGCCGTGGCTTTGGTGGCGCAGAATACGATCACGCTTTGCAGCCCCCTGTCCTTCAGCAGGTGGACCGTAAGCGGCAGTTTCTGGCGGTCATACACCACGTAAGCAGCCTGGAGGACATTGTCCGCCGGTTTGGCGAGCGCGATGTTTACCTCCACCGGATCGCGCAGGACATTGTTGGCCAGTTCCCTGATCTCAGCCGGCATGGTGGCCGCAAACATCAGGTTCTGCCTTTTCTCGGGCAGGTGCCTTATGATCCGTATAATGTCGTCATAGAATCCCATGTCCAGCATCCGGTCGGCTTCATCCAGGATCAGCGTTTCCAGTCCCCCGAAGTCCACATAGTCGTTGTTCAGGTGGGCGATCATCCTTCCCGGGGTGCAGATCACCACTTCGGTGCCCTGGATCAGGGCATTCTTTTCCCGGGTGAACAGGTTCCCGTCGCCTCCGCCGTAGACCGCTATGGAGCTCACCGGGGTGAAATAGGAAAATCCCTCCATATGCTGGTCGATCTGGAGGGCCAGCTCCCGGGTGGGGACGATCACCAGGGCCCGTGTGCGGTTCACCTTTTCCGAGGTGATGATCCTGTGAATCACAGGCAGCAGGAATGCGGCGGTCTTACCCGTGCCGGTCTGCGCCGATCCCATCAGATCCCTGCCCTGCAGGATGGCTGGGATGGCCTGCTCCTGGATGGGGGTCGGGGTTTTAAAACCCATGCTCTCGATCCCTTCCAGCAGGGTGGGATCAAATCCAAAATCTTTAAATTCCAAAAGTTGTATGGTATCAAATAAATAAGTGGGGCAAAAGTAGTGAAATCATGGGACATACCCAATATGCCGGGGATATGGAAACCAGGTTATTTTATCAATTTATAATATTGTGTTTCATCTGTGGTCCAATCCCAAATTTCCAATTCATTGAACCAAACCTTTTTCATCAATACAGATTCACGTATTTCCTCAAACAGAGCTTCAATCGTGTCTGTATCATCTTCGTTCCATTGAATATATGTGATCGATTTTTCAGGAATGTTAGAGTAATTCAGGGTTATTCGAATTCTATATTCATTTTCATATTCATAAATCCTAAAGTGGCGGGGATAGTCCAAATTTGCATCAAATACTTCAATCATCTCCCCATCAACTTCATAAAACAATTTTATATCCTCTTCTTCATAGTGATTGGTTGTGGCCGGATCTAATAAATCTTCATTTTGAGAATTAAAAACTGAAAACCGAAATGATAGATCCCAACAAGGACCTGTGATCGCTTCATCCGATTTGTTACAGGCAATCAATGAAATTATTAAAGTCAATATAAATATAAGTTTTCTCATCGTTTTAAGGTATTATGTTAATGAAGCTTCCTGGTTGATAAATTATTGATAATGAGCAACACTACCCCCGCCACTAACAGGAACCCGGTGGACGATACTTCACCGGGTTATTTATTTAAATATTGATTTCTTGAATACTCCTCCAGGAAATATAATTGCCACTTGAAGTTTTCAAATTTTTATCTCCTCCGTAAATCACATTCAGGTTTTCAGGCTTTTCACCTGATAACTTTTGCCAGTATTTCAAATTTGTGAGGTAGTTGTCATTTATTGTCATACCGGATTTAATCTCATATGCTACTGGACCATCAGGTTTGTCTATGATTAGATCAATCTCCTGTTTGGTTTTATTTTGCCAGTAATAGAATTGTGGATTCACACCTTTATGAAGTCCGGACTTCATCAGGTCAGTGATGATGAGGTTTTCAAATAATGCTCCTTTTGAATGGAAAGTTTTGACCTGGTTCGCTGAAGTTATTCCAAGCAAAGAGCAAACAAGCCCTGTATCATAGAAATAAAGTTTTGGGGATTTGATAATTCTCTTATTGAAGTTTTCGTAATAGGGCTGTAAAAAATAGATAATAAAACTTGCTTCAAGGATGGATAACCATGATTTTGCTGTATTGGGTGAAATTCCGGCATCGATTGCCAGAGAATTCAGGTTGACTACCTGTCCGGTTCGGCCCGCACAAAGTTGAATAAAATTCGAAAAACTGTTCAGGTTCTCAATATTTTTAATCTGCCTGACATCTCGCTCGATATAAGTACTGATGTAGGATGGATAGAAATATTCCGGATCGATATCGCGGTCATAAATACCAGGATACATACCTGTAAATATCAATTGCTCATAAGTATCAGGAACCAGACTTGCATGATGCAGTTCAGAAATACTGAAAGGCAACAGCTTCAATATGGCTGCACGACCTGCCAGAGTCTGTGAAATGTTTTCAAGTAACAAGAAGTTTTGAGAACTTGATAAGACAAAATGTGTCTTTTTATTTTTATCAACAATTCCTTGTATATAGGAGAATAGTTCTGGTGTGCGTTGAATTTCATCCAGCACAGCACCTTCTGGAAAATTGCTCAAAAATCCGCGTGGATCGTTTAATGCGGCAGTTCTAAGATCAATATCTTCGAGACTGGCATAGGGGAGATCAGTGTATATCGAATTGATTAAGGTGGTTTTACCGCTTTGTCGTGGACCTGTGAGGGTAATTACGGGGAACTGCTTCCTTAACTTACCAATTATTGTTGCTGATTCTCTGGGTATCATCTTGTAAAAGTATCAATTATTGGACAAATATGCAATCAAAATGAAAATATGTCCAAAAAAATCACATTCTATTGTGAGAGTTATTCAGAT
>DSEO01000317.1 GCA_011056635.1 Bacteroides sp. | reverse complement strand
ACGGTTGACAGGGATTAAAATGAAATCAGGTTTTGGTTGACATGACGCCACCGGGGGTATAAGCAAATTTCATACTCACCATGCTTTTTGCCAGGATCCTGCGGACAAACGCCGGAGAAACCCGGTTGACCTGGTAGAATAATTTCCCCAGACCGGACATCACTTTCACCGGTTTTTTGTCGATTATGGTTTTGATAATCTGTGCGCTTGCCTTTTCAAGGGACATGCTAAATCTTTCCGGTCTCCCGGTCTTCGGCACCAGTTGACCATCACAGCCGATAATCCTTTTTTCCGGACTGTTCTTCAGGAATCCCACATAGATGATACCCGTGTGCACCGCCGAACTGGAAAGTTCAATCCTGAGTGCCTGGACCAGGGCAGTAATTGCCATTTTGGATATACTGTATGTCGAGGAGTAGGGCAGGCCATAGATCCCGGCCAGACTTGAAATAAAAAGGATGCTGCCCCGGGATTCCAGAATGTGAGGCAGGGCATAATAGGTAGTATAAATTGAGCCCAGGAGATTGGCCCCTATGACCTTTCTTGTTACCTCCGGCACGGTATCCATGAAGAGCCCGTTACTCCCTGTTCCCGCATTGTTGATGAGGATGTCGAGCCTGCCGGATTCGCGGATACAATCACGGATCAGTTTTTGACACTCTTCGGGCTTTGAAACATCACCCTGGAGTGCGACAACCCTGCTTCCGGAAGCCTCCAGCTGCTGCCTGGCTTTCCGGAGGTTTTCCTCATTCCTCCCATTGATCACAACCTGTGCCCCCTCCCTGAGCAGATCCATAGCCAGTTGCTTGCCCAAACCGGCAGTTGAGCCGGTAATCAGTGCTGTCTTTCCGTAAAATGTATACATCTCAATGGATATTTATACTTTTAAGCCATTCAACCGTCTCCCCAATGGCAACAGATACCGGTGTCCCGGGAAGACCGAGATCCTTCCGGGCTTTTTCGGATGAATAGTACGCATGTTGACAGGATCCACGGGCCATATAAAAGCCAAGTTGCGGTGGGATGCCGGATATTGCTGAGACCAGGGACTGCACCATCCCCACCAGGAGTACCAGGAATGCCGGAATTGGTATCCGGGGAACCTTTCTTCGGGTCACCTCCCCCACGATTTTAAAGAATTCCCCGTAGCTCAGATTCTCATTACCCAGTATGTAACACTCCCCGATCGTACCCCTTTCGATGGCATGATATATACCAGTGGCCACATCTTTTGCATGAATGAAATTCCTTCCGCCAGGCGGGTATCCCGGGACTTTTCTCTGAACGATCGAATCGATGAGCTTCGCTGCATTCATCTTGAAATCATAGGCCCCTACCATGAACGTCGGATTTACGACGATCCCGGGAAGGTCGCGTTCCCTGACTGCCTTAAGCACAGCCTGCTGTGCCAGTAGTTTTGATTCGTAGTAGTCGATCCCATATCTGAATCTCCTGTACCCGGAATTTTCTGTTCCCGGAGTTTGATTGGGACCCCAGCCGAATGCACAGGCACTGCTCACATAGATGAACTTATTTATCCCCGATGCGAGGGCTTCATCGATCAGATTTTCAGTTCCGCGAACATTAACTTCATAGATTTTCGATGAACGGGTCGGCCAAACATTGGTATTTGCAGCTGCATGTATAAGCACATCCATCCCGGCAGCACATCCTTTCACCTGAAAAGTATCTGTGATATCGCAGATGTATTTGTCCGTTCCGAGAGTGTCAAGTCCGTCCGAAGCTTTTTCATTTTCAACCATCACACGAACCCGGTTTCCCATGGATAAAAACAGGCGGGTAAGGTGGTTCCCAAGTAAACCGCTTGCCCCGGTGATCAGTATATTCATTTTGATCATGATTAAGTTTCCGATTGTCTGTCAGGTACAAAGTTCGGACATGAGTTAACCGTTTGAAAATTGAAAAATTACAGGGGCTATGGCAGATTTGCAGGAATCAATTAAATGGATCAATCCTGAAGAAGACAATCATCATCCATCAATGATTACTGCAAATAATTTGGAATTTATCGGGATTTAATGCCATACTCTGCCTGTTTCATGCAGGTGATTGGCAGGGTCGGCAAAAAATTTTGAGCAGGAATCGAGGAAAGATCTTTTTTATTTCCAGCCTGCAATTCTTGCCCAGAGGTGCCAGGCGGCATAGGCTTTCATATTGGCATTCAGGGGCTGGCTGTGGGCCGAGCTGCACTGATACCAGTCCACCCCCTCCTCATGGGAGTTCTGCCAGTCAATGGCCCAGTTGGCATCGCGGCTCCCGTTATTGTCACTGTCGTAATTACAGCCGTCGTCAGCGTTTTTATCCAGGTAGTAGTTGCCGTCCGGATCATAGGACTCGATATCGGCGAAGTCAAAAAGGAATTTCTCATGGGTGAGGCAGTAATTCCTGATCTGTTCGTTCCGGATGTGCAGGTTGCCCGTGACCCCCGTTCCGTCCAGGTGCCCGGTCATATAGACGAAGGTCACATCCGGGTAATCCGCTTCCAGTCCTGACATCAACCCGAGGTATGTATCGATGTTTTTTTCTGAAGCGCCGGATACCTGTCCGCACCAGGACCAGATGATCACATTCACACGGAGATGGTTTTTCAGGTAACTCCTGGTTTCCTGCTCCCAGTTCGTAAAATCCGGGTTCCCCAGATCCCCGCTCATGGCGTAATCGTGCAGGTCCAGCGCCCCGCCTGTTCCGCCGTTGTTCCATGCGTATTTATCTCCCCTGAAGCTGGCCAGTCCCGTCATTCCTGAAGTAAGCTGACTGCCATGGGATGTGTGTCCATATGCGATGTGAAGGGTCTCTTTTGCCTTTCCGATCCATTCATCCGGTATGGATGGCAGGTCAACACACGTATGGTCTATGATCATTCCATCCCCGGGAACCGGATCCTCTTTTTCACACGCGGTCATCAGAAACATCACAACGCATAGAAACGGCCATAGCTTTTTCATGGTCAAAAAGGTTTCATTTGTTCAATCATGACTGCAAACCCGGGTGAGAAGGTTGCAGCGCCTGAACAAGGATGGACGTAGTCCATGGTCTCCGGGTCCCTGCCCCTGGCGTAAAAAGCGGATCCCACAGAGAGGCCCGCAAGCAGGATAAGCTTACATGGGATCATTCCGCAAACCAGCCACCGCTAAAAAGTACCGCTGTTCCATCCGAACATATGACGCGGTGCATCCGAGAATTCAATATAAACCCGCTCCTGCGAAATTCCGAGATGCAGGTGAAGGGACTTGCAGATCGCTTCAGATAATTTCGGGGTACTGCCGATAGGCAACCCGATACTTTTCAGTTCAACAAAGGCTGCGGGTTCATTATTCCCGCCGAAATACATGTCAGCAACTGGTTCCACAGCAATCATGATGTACTTTTCGGGCTTGGCCAGCAGATCCACCAGGAGACCTGTCATTTCTTTCATCAAGAACTCTTTGTCGGCCACTTCCCTGTTCGTCTGAATTTTAAGATAGGGCATGGTATTGTTTTGGGTAAAGATAATCAATCTGATCTCATTTCCCCTGGCAGGTTTAGAACGTGACGACTTTGTCACTGTCCACAACCCATTGTGCGAATTCAGCCATTGTACTCATTTCTGCACCCTCAATCAGTTGAAGATCTTTGATACCTCTGGCCTCCGAACAACCCCCGCATATTTTAACCTTTCCGCCCTTTGAAAGCACAGCTTTCATCATTCGTTCGATATTATAATACCCGTTGGGGGTATGCTGTCCCGCAATTGCACAAAATGCAGCATCTGCCATTAGAAATACAGATACCTCTGTTTCAGGATGCGCTTTCCCAAGTTGCATCGCCAGCCGCATCGCATTGTAAGCCTTTTCTGTTCCGTAGGGTGCATCGTTTACCAGGATCAGGATTTTTTGTGCCATGTAATGATGATTTGATGGTGTTGATGAATAACAACAAAAATAGAAATAATGATTAAGATGACGATATTCGGCCAGTCGATGCCGGACGTGCTTGGAGGCAACCGGGATCACACAATGATCCTTTTCATCAACGGAAAAACAGGATTTTCACCTCCGTTTTCCTGACATCGTGTCCACAAAGCCCTGGATGCCTGGTTTTTTAGTCCAGGACCTTTACCATGGCCGCATTGTCGAAAAGCTCCGCTGTGGAGGGATGACACGTGAAAACCAGGATCTGCCTGTCCGTGCCGAATTCCTGCAGGATCGCGGTGACATGTGCTGCCCGTTCGGGATCAAAATTTACCAGTACCTCGTCGATAACTACCGGCAATGGTTCGGACTGTTTCTCGTATTCCCGGATAAGACCAAGGCGGAGACTGATCAGCAACTGCTCCCTTGTTCCCCTGCTGAGCTGTTCAATCCTCTTCGAAGCTCCCCTGGAATCGGATACCAGGATATTCCTGTCATCCACGGATGCGTGGATCCCGGTATACCGGCCGGAGGTGATCCGCTCGAGAAAAACCCCTGAACTTCTGATCAGTTCCGGCTGTTTTTCCTTCTCGTATTTGCCCTTGACCTCATCCAGCAGAACCAGGGCCGTTTTGTTCACCAGCCATTCCTCGTAAGCTTTCTGCAAAAGATGCCTCCGGGTTTCAAGTTCGGTAAAGCTTTCTGCAAGCTCTGACTGGCCTTCAATCCTTTCGAGTTCACTCTTGGCCTTCCCCACCTGTTCCCCTGCCGAACTGATCTCCTCCTCCGCTTCGGATATCCTGGATGTCAGTTCGCGCAGCTCCTGTTCGATGGCTATCTTTTCATTTCGCTCCAGGTATGCAATGACCTCCTCCGCTTTGTTCTGGCCTGCGATCATTTCCATGTTCCTGATGGCAGATTTCCTTTCTTCCAGCCATTCTCTGATCCTGCTGTTCTTGTTATACTTATCCAGAAAGGTTTCACGGTCGCTTACGCCTATCGAAGCGAACAACTCCTGCTTCCTTCTTTCGAGGACTTCCATTTCAGCTTTAATGCTTGAATACGCTCTTGTTTTCCGCTTCAGGTCTTCCTCCAGACTTTGCTTTTTACCGCGCAGGGTTTTGTTGTTTTCGAATTCCTCGAGGATGCTGTTTACCAGGATCTCCACGTTCCCATCCCGCGGCGATGTTGAGAATTTTTCCCCCAGGCTGTATACCTGTGCCTCGAATGCTCCTATTTTCGGGGTGCGTTCATTTTCAATCCGGTCTTTGATCCTCTGCTGTTCGGCGATCTCTTTTTTCAAAAACTCAATATGATCGAGCACTTTCAATGCAGATTCGGGAGTGATAGCCGGGGTTAGCTTTACCTTTTCCGAAAGGTAATCACCGTATGAGCGTTTCAACGCTTCCTCCTCATCCTGCAATTCTTCAATCTGCGTATCATAAGGATTACGGGACCTGCCGCCCACCAGGTATTTCCTGCTGAAAAAAGTAAGAAAGGCAAGAAACAGGGTGACTCCTCCCGGCACGTAAAAGCGATAGTAGAACAGCAGGGCAGAACCGCAGAGAAGAAATATGGATAACAGGATGGCCAGATACTTCATATTGATTACCCCCCGGCTGGTCAGTATTGCATCCGCTTTCGCCTCCAGTTCTCTTTTTCTGTCATCGATCCTGTCGAAATGATCCCTGAATTCCCGGATCCTGTCCAGGTGGACGGTGATGTCCGTGAAACCCATGACCTGTTCCTT
>DSEO01000319.1 GCA_011056635.1 Bacteroides sp. | reverse complement strand
ATCATCCGGCCGCAAACCTTCAAAGCCATCCTGGTATTCGTTGCCAATGACATTTCCGGTGGTGAGGATGACCGGACGCCCGGGGAGGTACTGAAGCTTTACAGGATCCTCGTCAGGCAGATCCGCGTCCGTAACCCGGATACACCGGTATTCTGGATCGAAACCACTCCCACCCCCAGCCGTTGGCATGCCACCGGCAGGATCCGGACTGCCAACCGGAAGATCCGAAGGTATTGTGACAGGAACCCGGACCTGTATTTTATAGGCACCCATGAGGCATTCACCGGACCGGAAGGGACCCCTGATTCCACCCTCTTCCGGAGTGATATGCTGCACCTGAACAGGGACGGATACAGGTTGTGGGCTGAACTGATCAAACAATCGCTTTCGGAGGAGGGGATCCTGCCTTAGCATACACCTGTTATGTAAAACCTGCTGCATGAAGAATCCGCGCACACTGCTTACTTACCATGACCTGAGCGTTGAGGTTCAGTCATCTCCGGGGGAGGAACTGATCGAACACATGCATGAAACGGTGCTGGGGACACCCGGAGGGTTGCGTTACCAGCACACCGATGTGGCGGACAGGCTTTCCTCGTTGGGTGAGAATTATTTCATGTTCCTTCGGAAAGGGAAAAAAATGCTGGGTTCGGTGGGATTCTGCAGAAGGCCCGCAGTAGCTGCCGGGGTGGAGCACGACAGCTGGCTGATCCGTTATTTTTCCATCAAAGCCCCCATGAGGTCGGTCCCCGGCAACAATCACCACCGGAAACCGCAGCAGGCTGGATCGGACCGTGCATCGGTGCTGGGAAGGTTCATCAAGCCCATCTTTGCCAATCCCGCCCTGCTGAGGGACGGGGGCAAGAGCGGGGTGGCGCCCGCGGTGATCTTCGGGATCGTGGAACGGAAAAACCTCAGGTCAGTGAATTTCAGTGAACAGACCGGTCTGGAAAAGGTGGGGGAGGTTTCCAGCTTTACATTCAGCCGGATGATACCGGAGAAAAGTGCGAGAATGGAAGTGCTCCGGGAAGCGGAGCGGCAGGAGATGCAGACAAAGATCAGGGAATTCTACAGGGAATACACCCTTTTTAATGGGGATTCCCTTTTCAGGAACAACCACTATTTTGTGATCAGGCAAGCGGGAAGGGTTGTGGCCGGATTACAGACCCATCCGGTCACGTGGCGTATTGTAGATTTCGGCAGCAGGGGAACCACCGGGCTGGTGAAATTCCTGGCCAGGGTCCCCGCGGTCAGAAGACGACTGGACCCTGAAGCCCTAAGGTTTCTCGCATTTGACGGAATCTACTGTGAACCGGGCCATGAAGCGGCTTTGTACGAACTGATGGAAGGAGTGCTGGAGCGGGAAAAGTACTACCTGGCCATGCTGATGATGGACAGCGGATCACCGCTTCACACTATTTTCTCGGAAAGGAAGAGGCTGGGACTCCTGCACCAGATGCTTGGCAGCTTTGAAGCCGATATCAGGATCCGGTTCGTCAATCTTCCGGACCGGGTGCGGCAGTATTACATGGATCATCCGACCTACATTTCTACATACGACAATTCATAGCGCTCAAGATGGACATCATGGAAACGAAGATCAGTGGTTTTTATATCAGGAAAGCGGAGAAGCAGGATGTTCCGCTGGTACTGGATTTGATCAGGGAACTGGCCGAGTACGAAAAGTTATCTCATATGGTGAGGGCCACCGTTGCTGACCTGGAGAAATACCTTTTCGGACCACAGAAGGTGGCGGACGTAATCCTCGGCTATTACGGGGATGTGCCTGTGGGTTACGCACTTTACTTTTACAATTTTTCCACCTTCCTCTGCAGACCCGGTATCTACCTGGAGGATATTTATGTACGCAAAGAATACAGGGGAAAGGGATTCGGGAAGGAGATGCTGACTTTCCTGGCCAGGCTGGCCGTGGAGAAAGAGTGCGGAAGGCTTGAGTGGGTCGTGCTGGACTGGAACGAACCATCCATTCAGTTCTATCAGTCGCTGGGCGCGGAATTGATGGATGAATGGATCGTCAGCAGGCTATCAGGAGCAGCCCTCCGAAAGCTGGGGGCCGATTGAGAAAAAATTTCCGCCCTGCCCGGGTTATTTTGAAAAAAGTCCTAATTTGCAGCCCTAACTACCACTAAAACGGGTCTCATGGAGATCACAATCAGGCCTGTTGATTCCAGGCGGGAATTGCGAAAATTTATCCATCTTCCGGCAAAAGTCCACAAAGGTCATACAAACTGGATTCCGCCACTCTATTCAGATGAATGGGAATTTTACGATTCAGCAAAAAACAGGTCATTTCAGTACTGCGATGTGATCATGCTTCTGGCATTCAGGGGGGGAAAGCTGGTCGGACGGGTGATGGGGATCATCAACCACAGGTATAACGAAATTCACCGGGAGAAAAATGCACGGTTCAACTTCCTGGAGACCTGGGATGACCTTGTTGTGAGCCGTGCGCTGCTTGAGTGGGTGGAGGATTGGGCCCTCAGGAAAGGGATGAATAAGCTGGTGGGGCCCCTGGCCTTTTCGGACAAAGATCCGCAGGGTTACCTGATCCAGGGATTTCAGGAACCGGTGGTCATTGCCTCCCACTGCAATTACGAATATGTGATCGGTCACCTGAAAGCACTGGGTTTCAAAAAGGAACTGGATCTGGTGGTTTACAAGGTGCCGATCCCTGAAAAGACTCCCGAGCTGTATCGGAAGATTGCCGAGCGGGCCATGGTGAATAATCCGGGGATCCGGCTCAGGGAGTTCACCCGGCGAAAGGAACTGAAACCGCTGATCAGGTCCATCTTCACGCTGATCAATGAAACCTTCACCCACATATACGGTTTCATGCCGTTCACCCTGGAAGAGATGGATGATTTTGCCAACCGCTACCTCATGATCATGGATCCCAGGTACATCAAGGTCATAGTCAATGACACCGGGGAGACCATTGCATTTGTGATCGGAATGCCGGATATCAGCAAAGGGATCAGGCGCTCCGGGGGGTATCTGTTCCCCATCGGATTCCTGCACATCCTGTTCGCCGGCCGCCGCTCCAGACAGCTCAATCTTCTGCTGGGTGCAATCCGTCCGGACTACCAGAACCGCGGGCTTGACACCATCCTCGGTACGGCCATGCTGGATTCTGCCAGGAAAGGAAAAATGGAATACATTGACAGCCACCTGGAAATGGAATCCAATACCAAGGTACGTGCCGAGATGGAATACATGGGTGGCAAGGTGTACAAGGTTTTTCGCCTGTTCGGGAAGTCCCTGAAAAAGAAGCCCGCGGGGAAAACATCCGGTCGCATCCAGCAACTAACTGAGAGCGAGTCAGGTTAATTGGATGTTAATTTGTCAGGTTTTTTTTTGAACTTTTCCGGAAAGGTCCTAATTTTGCTCATCAATTTCCCGGAAAAATGAGGATTATTGGAAATATTGCGGTGACCCGGTTCCTGCGCACCTTCTAAGGTGAGTCAGTCAGCCCCTTCCTTTCTTAACCAGTAATTCTCAAATTCATGTCACATACAGGTGTAAATTCAAGATCTCCGGGGTCTGTTTTCCGTGAATTCCTTAAAGATCTCCGCGAGGCCATTTCAGGGTCGGAAAGGGATTTTACACAGATCCCGCTGGGCAAAGCGATCCTGCTTCTCAGTATCCCCATGGTACTGGAAATGATCATGGAATCGGTTTTTGCCCTGGTGGATATTTTCTTCGTATCCAGGCTGGGCGCAGAAGCCGTGGCCACGGTGGGGATTACCGAATCGCTGATGACCATCATTTATGCCGTGGGCATAGGGTTCAGTGTGGGTACCACGGCCCTGGTCTCCAGGCGGATCGGTGAAAAAAAGCCGGAACAGGCAGCTGTGGCGGCAGTCCAGGCTATCTTTACAGGGATCCTGGTATCGTTGCTGTTTGCATTGACAGGGATCTTCTTTGCCAGGGACCTGCTCAGACTGATGGGAGCATCGGAGACCACGGTCGAGACGGGATATATGTATCCTGCCATCATGCTGGCAGGCAACGGGGTGATCATGCTCCTTTTCATCATCAATGCGGTTTTCAGGAGCAGCGGAGATGCGGCCATCTCCATGCGGGTTCTGTGGTTTGCCAATATTCTGAACATCGTGCTTGATCCGATGCTGATCTTTGGATGGGGACCGTTCCCCGAGATGGGGGTAAAGGGTGCTGCAGTGGCAACCAACATCGGAAGGGGGACTGCTGTCATGTACCAGCTCTACCTCCTGGGCCGGGGCAGGTTCAGGGTCAAGGTCACTTCCGCACAGCTGGTGATCCGGATGAAGGAGATCATCAAGCTGGTGAAGCTATCCCTGGGAGCCATCGGACAGAACCTCATTGCCACGGCCTCATGGATTTTCCTGGTCTGGGTGATTACCAGCCTGGGTGAAGCGGTGGTGGCAGGTTATACCATAGCCATCCGGATCGTGATGTTCGTGTTGCTTCCTTCGTGGGGGATGGCCAATGCATCGGCCACGCTGGTGGGACAGAACCTGGGTGCGCAGAAACCGGAAAGGGCCGAGCGTGCCGCATGGGTGGTGGGAATTGGCAACATGGTATTGCTGGGCCTGGTCTCCGTCATTTTCATTGCCTTCCCGGGTCCGTTCATCGGCTTCTTTATCAACGGTGCCGATGAGCCGGTGGCCATGCAGAGCGGGATCACCTGCCTGCGGGTGATCAGCTTCGGATTCATGGTGTACGCCATGGGGATGGTCATGGTCAACTCCATCAACGGGGCAGGCGATACCGCCACTCCCATATGGATCTATTTCGTCGCTTTCTGGCTGATGGAGGTCCCCCTGGCCTATGTGTTCACCCGGGTACTGGATCTGCATATCCACGGGGTCTGCTATGCGATTTTGATCGGGGAATCCGCCCTGACCATTATTTCCATGGTGATATTCCGGCGGGGCAGGTGGAAGTTGAAGGTGGTCTGATCCGGAGCCTGCAACCCACCCGAAGTCATCGTACTTGACAGAATAATTGACAGGATATTATCCGGAAATGTTCCGGATCTGGTTGCGATTGTTTAACTTGCATCCGGGATGAAACATTCTTTTCCTTATATCAGCCTCTACCATCACTTCGGCAGGGGACTTTACGAGTGCTGGATGTTCTATCATTGACGCCATCGTGCCTTTTCTTAGCCTGTTCGCACCGGGGTTTATTTTTTCGACTCCCGACTTTAAACTCCCGAATTTAGACTTTGCTCGGCTTCGCCATCGCGAGCTCCGCTTCGCTCCGGTTCAACGTTCAACTTTCGACTTCCCATGCATACCGCAACGATTTTCGATATCAAACGGTTCGCGGTCCACGACGGACCGGGGATCCGCACGACGGTATTCTTCAAGGGCTGTCCCCTCCACTGCTGGTGGTGTCACAACCCGGAGAGCCAGGGCAGGGAACCCGTGACGGTGGACATTGAATGGATGGTGGACGGAAGAAGTATCCCCGCCCGCAGGACCTACGGGGAGAAGATGGAGACAACAACCCTGATGCAGCTCATTCTACGGGACCGCCATTACTACGAGGAATCCGGCGGAGGAGTGACCTTCTCGGGAGGTGAACCCATGATGCAGGCGGATGCACTGCTGGAATTGCTGCAGGAGTGCAGGAAGGCCGGGCTTCATACCACCGTTGATACATGCGGGTAT
>DSEO01000318.1 GCA_011056635.1 Bacteroides sp. | reverse complement strand
TCGCACCGGTCCGGTTCTCCGGGTCTATCCCAACCCGGTAACGGACCGTATGTGGATCGAATACCGGGGTATACTGGAACCCGACACACAGATCAGCCTCTATACCCCGGAAGGAAAATTGCTGATTTCCGGAGATACTGGTGGAAATCCCCGCGAACTGAACCTTGAACACCTTTCCCCCGGTATCTACATTCTGGGAATCCGCCTCTCCGATGGCATGCATTTCCATCGGATTGTGAAACACTGATTGGTCGCATGGACGTAGCTTTCCGCAACAGGTTGGATTTTTTTCGAACTATTCCATAAATAATATTTAAAAAATGCCAACCTGATTCTGTAAAAGTCTTAATTTTGTTTTTAGGGTAACCTAAAAATAATTTTGATATGATATTGGTATCTGTTGAGAACTACCTGAAAGCGCTCATGCATATTGAATTTGATGGTCAGCAGGCTACCACATCGGCCATGGCTGCCAGGTTGTCGGTCAGCCCGGCCTCCATCACGGAGATGACACGCAGGTTATCTGCGGAGGGGCTGGTTGAATATACGCCCTATAAACCCGTGGAGCTCACCGGCCAGGGAAGGGAACTGGCCATCAGGGTGGTTCGCAGACACAGGCTCTGGGAGATGTTCCTCCACAAGGTGCTGAAATTATCGTGGGACCAGGTACATGATGAAGCAGAGACCCTGGAGCATTGCAGTTCTGAGAAGCTCATTGACAGCATCGATGCATTTCTCGGGAATCCGCAGTTCGACCCGCACGGGGATCCCATTCCCGATAAGGAAGGGATTTTCCCAGATATACAGGACTCAAAGCTTCTTGCTGAGTGTGAGGTGGGTGAAATGTATACCATCGTGCGGGTAAGGGACCGGTCAAGAGACCTGATGGAATATTTCTCAGATTTTGGATTTTACCTGGGGAAGAACATTTTCCTTCATCACAAGCTGAAAGATGATCACTCCATGGTAGTGGAGCTGGGGCAACAGAAAACCGTGGTCAGCAATTTTATTGCTTCAAATATCGAGGTGGTCAGGGCAAGAACACTGGAAGATTTGAAAATACACGAAAAAGGAATGGTGGATGAGATCAACGCCACCGGGATGCTTCGCTCAAGGTTGCTTGATCTGGGCTTCACAAACGGTACAGAAATAGAAAAAACCATGATCGCCCCTTCAGGTGACCCCGCTTCCTACCGGATCAGGAATACAACCATTGCCCTGCGCAGTGACGAGGCAAGGAAAATCCTTTTAAAAAATGGCTGACCGGGAAGTTACAGTTGCCCTGGCAGGGAATCCCAACACGGGGAAGAGTACCCTTTTCAACCTTTTCACCGGGTTGAAGCAGCATACGGGGAACTGGCCGGGGAAGACCGTTACCCGGGCAGAAGGTTCCTTTCGCTTTGAAGGCATCAAGTTCAACCTGCTGGATCTTCCGGGGACCTATTCTCTGCTTTCCCGGTCAAAGGATGAAGAAATTGCCAGGAATTACCTGATTTTTAATCACCCGGACCTGGTGCTGGTGATGGCAGATTCCACTGCCATAGAGAGAAACCTCCACCTTGCATTACAGATCCTGCAGATCACGTCCAGGGTAATCCTTGTCTGCAACCTGAGCGACGAAGCCAGGCGAAAGGGTATAGACGTGCGGACAAGCATCCTTGAATCACACCTGGGAATTCCCGTGGTGGATATTTCCGCGTCCAGGAAGCAGGGTATCGACAGGCTGAAAAGGACCATGGTCAGGGTTATCGGCGATCCTAATCCGCCCCGGTCAGTCGCCGTGGATTACCCGGAAGTACTAAAGCAGGAAATGGATTCGCTGGGTAATGCCCTGAAAGAGCTGTTCCCTGCTCAGTCTGGCATTGAGTGGATCGTGCTTCGCCTGATGGAGGGGGATCCTTCGGTGATTGGTACAATTGAATCCATGATCGCCGGGACGGACAAAAACGGGCAAAAAAAGTCGGATGACCTGAAATCGCTCCGGCAACTGGTCCTGAAAGCACAGCTGGCAAGGGATAAGATGGGATTTTCACTGCATGACGAACTGTCGGTGAATATACACCGGCAGGCATCGGCCATTGCCGCGAAGGCAGTATTCCACAGGGACAGGGAGAAAAAAACCACAGAGGAGAAAATCGACCGGATCGTCACCTCGCGCATCCTTGGGCTTCCCATCATGCTGCTGCTCCTTTTCCTGATCTTTTATATTACCATTGCGGGGGCAAATTATCCTTCTGAACTGATTGCCAAAGGATTGTTCTGGATCGAAGATGCCTGGGCGGGACTGTTCGACCGGTGGCAGGTGCCCTGGTGGATCACTGGTTTTCTTGTGCACGGGGTATACAAGGGTCTGGCATGGGTGATATCGGTCATGCTTCCTCCCATGGCCATATTCTTTCCGCTTTTTACATTTCTGGAGGACCTGGGGTACCTCCCGCGGGTGGCTTTCAATCTGGACCGGTTGTTCCGGTGGTCAGGCGCCCACGGAAAACAGGCGCTTACCATGGGCATGGGATTCGGCTGCAATGCGGCAGCCATCATTTCCACACGGATCATTGATTCCCCGAAGGAACGGATGATCGCCATCGTTACAAACAATTTTGTCCCCTGCAACGGCCGGTGGCCGCTCCTGATCCTCGTTGCCTCCATTTTCGTGGGTTCGCTGGTATCACCCGCACTGGCCACCGTGGTTTCGGTTTCCGCAGTGGTGGGTGTCACCCTGGTCGGGATCGGCATCACTTTCCTGGTGAACAAAATGCTGAGTACGACCCTGCTGAAAAAAGAGCCCTCCTCATTCATCCTGGAACTGCCTCCTTATCGGAAACCGCAGGTACTCCGGATCCTGTACAGGTCACTGATCGACCGGACGATCTTTGTCCTTGGCAGGGCTGTGATGATGGCGGCACCGGCCGGAGGCCTTATCTGGATCCTGGGGAACATTGAGGTCAGTGATCAGTCGCTGATGCACTGGGCAGCCGGATCCCTGGATGGTTTTGCGGCTTTGCTGGGACTGGACGGGATGATATTGCTGGCCTATATTATTGCGATCCCTGCCAATGAAATCGTGATCCCGACCATCCTGATGGGATACCTTGCAACCGGACAGATGGTTGATATGGATGATACGGCACGGCTGGGCCAGCTGCTGCAGGATAACGGGTGGACCATCGTTACCGCGGTAAGCATCATGTTGTTTTCGGTGCTACATTACCCCTGCAGCACAACCACCCTGACCATCTGGAAAGAGACCAGGAGTTCCAGGTGGACACTCCTGTCGAATTTGATCCCGCTGGGGATCGCCATCATCGTTTGTTTCCTGGTTGCGCAGACATTGTATCTGATCCTTTGAAATACGCTGGAAAGCATCCTGTGCGTGACGGAATGTTCAGGGAATACCGGTGATCTATTCGATGGGTTGAATGGTATAAATTCTTACCTGTGAATTAAAAGCGATTACAATCCTGTCACCATTAAAACACATGGGCATGCTATATGAACCGCTGATTATATCATCCTGCAGGAAGTCAACTTCCACAACTCCAATATGTTTCCCGGAATCATCGAGTATGCATATTTCATTGTGCCAGTTATTGATGATCCAGATCTCGCCATCCCTGTATGCAATCCCCCTTTCCCCGCTGAAGCCGATCTCAGTAAAAGGAGTCGGAAATTGTCCGTTGATGCTCCCATTTACGGGATTTAACAATATCACTTTATTCCAGTTATCCAGCAATAATAGGTTTCCGTTCCCCCAGGCCAGGTCAGCAATAGCCTCACCCGCACAATAAGTTCTGTCAAGTTTCTCTGTTTCTAGATCCACGGCGCGGATACAGGCTCCAAAGCTGATCCAGACAGACGACCCGTCCCATGTGATCCCATAAGAAGAATAGTTTGACTCATTAAAAACGATCGTATCCAGTGTCGCCCCCTGTTCATGGTCATATTTTACCAGGGTCAACTGGTTGTTATCATAGAATCCCCCCAGTTCTTCATAGTATATCATCCAGTAATAACTCCCATCCCATGCAATTCCGGTCAAATTTCCCTGGGCGGCGAAAGCTGATTCCAGTTCAATGGTATAATTATGCGTCAATTCGTACGGATAGTCCCAGAGATCGGTAGAGACCTTCAGTATATTACTGCCGGACATGCGTCCAAATGCGTTCATCACAAAAACCCTGAAAAAGTATGTCGAGTTTGGCATCAGGGTCGAACCGGCCCACCAGAAATCACCCTCATTCACTGAAAGAACCGTATCATAAATATCAGTAGCTATGTGAAGTAACGTCCCGGTACTTTCATCCAGGGCACTGGAATGATGGATATATATTTTATATTCCCGGAAATCATCCGCACCGCATTTATTCCAGATCAGATTGATAGAGCTGGATGTAACTTCGGTTGGCTCCAGCAAGCGAACAGGAACGGGTAGTAATAAGCTTTCCAGGTCAAGGTCCCCGCCACTCAGGGTAATATCCGTTTCGATTTCTGAATATCCATCGATGCTATCGGTACTGGTTGCTTTCAAAGTATGATTCCCTGCGTTTACGTCGCTGATGGTAAACCTGCCTTCATGATCGGCTTTGTCTTTCAATATGCCATCAAGATAGATTTCCGCATTGGATGCTGCTCGCCCATTGTCATATGATACCTTTCCAGAGATGTCATAAAATCCAGTGTCTTCACAAGCATATAACAAGGCAAGGATCAATACGATGATCGGGCCTCTCATGTTTTGTTGTTTTGAACCAGTTTCGACCTTACGGATAAAATTAATAAATTAAATAATAAGTCGTATTTTATTAAGGAACAGATTTATGCCAGCGATAAGCCAGGGAGATCTTCATGGCTTCAACATCCGCATTGAATCCAAAGGTGTGATGCCTGTCGGCAGCAACATGGTTTCCCGCTCGCTGCTCGTCGGATGAGAACTGATAAAACAGCCGGGGAGAAAGTTCGACTGCGGCGAAAAAGCCGTTCTTCAGATGAAGCAGGAGCCCTGATTTGAAACCAAAACCCGGCGAGAGGGTAACATCGTTGAGCGCTCTTATATCCTCCGGTAACGTGGGATTATCACTCCGCTGGTGTGTATATGCCATTTGAGCCACGAAATCCACTCCGTAAAAGGCGGAAACTTTTTCAGTGAGAAGCACGCGTTTCTCAAGGCCTGCTTCCAGGCCGCCGCCAATATCCAGCTGGGTGGAAGGGTAGTTATAGGATAGCGCCGGACGGGTGCTGGAAAATGCTGCGTTGAAGCTGGAAAAGGCAAATCTTAACATGGTGTTTTCATTCAGACCGGTTTTGTACTGCATCCCGTACGCCTTCGACCCGATCGGGTCCATGGAAAAATAGATCTCCCTGCTGTTTTCCGGTTGAACGGATTGGGCAGTTAACCGGATTATTGTTAGTCCGGAAATGACAATAACCATCAGGAATGTTCTCATAAGAATGATATGTAAAGGTTTCAAGCAGATCTTTGAATCCCGCTCAGGTTCAATTTACTAACTTACAGGAAGGAGTGTTATTGTACCGGGTGATTGGTTTTTTTTAATCTGCCGTGCCATCGGTCAGAATCGGGGAATTACCGTGTTCCTTGATACGGCACTAGGTTTCCGTTCCCTTAAAATTGAATCCAACCTGTGTCTGTAATTCGCTCACTGTTGTGAAGATCTTTTTCAGCGT
>DSEO01000053.1 GCA_011056635.1 Bacteroides sp. | reverse complement strand
TTCAAAATGAGAGATGTAATATATTGGAAAACAAAGAGTTAGAGAAAGTTAGGAAATGGGGGTTTTTGCACCTCTGTAACAAACTAAATATGAGATAGTTGGGGGTTTTGTGAAACCCTATAGGGGAGTTAGGCGAGTTAGGCGAGTTAGGACCTAACTCCATTAACTCTTTTCCATTAACTCCATTAACTCTTTTTATTATACCTGTTCATCGTTCTTTCCACCCCGATCACCCCGAAATCTTTGATGATCTCGCCGGCCGTTTCGATCAGGCCGGGCAACTGCTGCTGCTGTTCACCGGTCCACTCCCCCAGCACATAATTGACCTGTCCCCCGGGATAGAACGCATCCCCGATGCCGAAACGGAGCCTGGCATACCCGGTGGTGCCCAGGATCGCATTGATGTGGGCCAGTCCGTTGTGCCCCGCATCGCCTCCACTGGCCCGCAACCGGAGGGTCCCGAAAGGCAGGGCCATGTCATCCACTACAACCAGCAGGTTCTCCAGCGGGATCTTCAGCTTTTTCATCCAGTAGCGGACTGCGTTCCCGCTCAGGTTCACAAAGGTGGAGGGTTTCAGCAGCCAGTAACCGCGGGCACGGTACTTCATCTCCCCGATGAAGCCGTACCGCTTGTCCATAAAAGAAACACCGGATGCCTCTGCAAGGGCATCCAGTATGTCAAATCCGATGTTGTGTCGGGTGTGTGCGTAAGCAGGTCCTATGTTCCCCAATCCGGCAATCAGGTATTTCATAGGGAGAATGACTAGGATTCAGCGCCTTCTTCCTTTTCTTCTCCTTCTCCGGCTTCAGGGGATTCAACACCTTCAGCTACCCCTTCCGCTTCCGCAGCTTCAGCCACCGCTTCACCCGGTTCGGTCAGTTCCATTCCCTTCATGCTCACGCGCGATGAAACGATGGAATAGATCATGGAACGCGGGGGATCGAGGATCTCGATATTCTCGTAGGAGAGGTCTCCGACCTTGATCACATCGGTGATATCGGTGTTGGTAATGTCGATGTCCAGGGTTTCGGGCAGATCTTTCAGCAACCCGCGTGCCTTGAGCGTACGCCTTCTCTGGCGGGATTTTCCGCCGTTCTTGATGCCGATGGCCGATCCCACGAGCCGGATGGGCAATTCCATGGTCACTGGCCTGTCCACCGATACTTCCACGAAATCGATGTGGATGAGATGGTCGGAGACCGGATGGAACTGGAGTTCCTTCAGGACCGCGTTGTGGATCTCGCCGTCCAGATCGATCTTGATCAGGAAGGCATCGGGAGTGTAGACAATATGCCTGAAATCATTCTCGTGTGCATGAAAGTGGAGCACTTCATCGCCCCCGTACATCACGCAGGGAACGTGCCCGATCTTTCTCAGTTTGCGGGAGGAGGACTTGCCCACCTCGGTGCGCTTTTCAGCTTTGATTGTAATCGTCTTCATCTGGTGCTACTCAGAATTAAGTGAAACATTAATTCCCCATCACACTGCGGGAATCCTTGCCCTCATGGCAAAGCGGCTGCAAAGGTAATGATTTAATTGATAAACGTGTCACTGATCGACTTAAAATTGTAGACCTTGTCGATCACATCCGCAAAATGGTCCGCCACGGAAATCACTTTGACTTTCTTGCTTTCCCGTTTCAGGGGAATGGTGTCGGTGACGATCACCTCGTCGATGGGGGACTGCTCGATCCGTTCAAAGGCGGGACCCGAGAGCACCGCATGGGTGGCCACAACCCGGATGCTCTGCGCTCCTTCGCTCTTCATCATGCCGGCCGCAAAAGTGATGGTGCCGGCCGTGTCGATCATGTCATCCACGATGATCACATTCTTCCCCTCGATATCCCCGATGGCCTTGATCTCCTCCACCACATTGGGCTTCTTCCTGAGCTTGTAACAGATGACCATGCTGGCATTGACAAACCTGGAATAGGCATTGGCCCTTTTGGTACCCCCCATATCCGGCGCGGCGATGGCCAGGTTGTCCAGGTTCAGCGACTTGATATACGGAACAAATAGTGAGGACGCATAGAGATGGTCCACCGGCACATCAAAGAATCCCTGCAGCTGGTCGGCATGCAGATCCATGGTCATGATCCGGTCCACGCCCGCAGCGGTCAGCAAATTCGCCACCAGCTTGGCGCCGATGGATGCCCGCGGCCGGTCCTTGCGGTCCTGCCGCGCAAACCCGAAGTAGGGTATCACTGCCACCACCTTATCTGCCGATGCGCGCTTGGCCGCATCGATCATCATCAGCAATTCCATCAGGTTATCGCCCGGAGGAAAGGTGGACTGGATGATGAAAACCGTACAACCCCTCACACTCTCATCATAGGCAGGTTGAAATTCCCCGTCACTGAACTGGTATACGCTGGTTCGTCCGAGTTGAGTTCCAAATGTGTGTGCAATTTTTTCGGCCAGGTATGTGGAGGCCCTCCCTGAAAAGAATTTAATGGGTGTCTGTTGATCCATCCCGGTTTCTGAGGGTTTATATGGTTGTATCTTTTCGCAAGCAAAAGTAAGAATAATTTACAATTATTTAATGTGTGAGGCCAAGATCAGAAAGGAATCCGGTCCCATTGAACAAAATATTGATTATGACGTTATTTAGTTTAAATCAAAATAACCTTAAAACCTTAATTTGCATAATGACTGAGAAACACCCTACAGTGCTCCTGGTGGAAAATGATCATGAATTAAGCAGTTCATTGAAGGAATACCTGGAAAGTAAAAACTACAGGGTCGACCTGGAATCAAGGGGAGACAGAGCCCTGAAACTTTTTCAAGCTGAAAAATATGACATCATCGTGGTCAACGTGGCGCTTCCCGTCCTGAGCGGAATGGAACTGACCAAAGAGATCAGGAAAACCGACTACACCACGCCCTTGTTGATGATATCGGACCTCGGTGATGACAGGGAAAAGATCATGGCCTTCTGCTCGGGAGGGGATGATTATATTGAGAAACCATTCAGCCGTACTGAACTCGCCCTTCGCATCTATGCATTGCTGAAACGCACAAAGCCTTCTCTGGTTCAGAACGAGGAGATCGAAATGGTAAGGTTCGGCAACTTCACTTTCGATTACCCGAACCGGATGCTGTGCACACCCACAGAAAACATCAACCTCACGAAAAAAGAGGCAGAGGTGCTCAGGATGCTGGCAACCAATATCAACAATGTGGTGAAACGTGAAAAAGTGCTTACCACGGTTTGGGGGGCGAACGATTACTTCATGGGGCGGAGCATGGATGTATACATTGCCCGGCTCAGAAAGAAACTGAGTGAAGACCAGGCCGTGAACATCGTCAATATTCACCGGATGGGATTCAAGCTGGAGGTGAACGGGACGATGGTTTCCTGAGGGGAGCCTGAAAGACCGCGCGTAGCGTGTCAGTCCACACCACTCCCAGCGTGTCATTCCACAAACCTTTCCCGGATCACGGCTTTCAATTTTTTGATCTCAGGTTGGGAAAGACGGCCCAGTTCCCTGATGATCCGCCGCCTGCAGGTGGTGGTTCATTTCATCCGGGGAAACCACCACGCGGGACCTGGTTTTCCGTATTTCGCTCCCCGGCGAATATGCCAGGTTCACCAATACAATAAGTGGTAACATCTTTTCCTGGTCACAAAAAGTTTTCCCGGCGGCTTCTCTCCTGTTTATAGGTTGATTTCTATTTTATCGGCTATTTTTACATGAAATTTCAGAACGGAATGAACTACCAGGGAAAGAATGTATGGATCACCGGGGCATCCTCCGGGATCGGGGCATCGCTGGCCGGGCTGTTCGCCGAAGAGGGCGCCAGGGTGATCATCTCCTCCCATGAGGCGGAAGAACTGGAGAGTGTAAGGAAGCAGCTGGAACCGGTATCCCGGGATGTGTACCCGGTGGTATTCAACCTGGGCATTCCCGAAGAAGTAAAAGCCGCAGCCGGAAAGGTGCTGGAGCAATTCGGCAGGGTGGATGTGCTGATGAACAACGGAGGTATTTCCCAGCGCTCGGAAGCACTGGAGACTCCGATGGAGATCGACCGCCGGATCATGGAGATCAACTATTTCAGCGGGGTGATCCTCACCAAAGCCCTTCTTCCGGCGATGATCGAAAACGGGTACGGGCATATCGGGGTGACCAGCTCCATAGCGGGGAAATTCGGTTTTCCGAAGAGAAGCGCTTACGCGGCGGCCAAGCACGCACTGTTCGGATTTTACAAGAGCCTCTGGGCCGAGAACCACAGGAAAGGGATCCGGGTCACCATCTTCAGCCCGGGCCGGGTCCAGACACGCATCTCCCTCCATGCACTGGATAAGGACGGCCGGGAACATGGCAGGATGGACCCGGGACAGGCAGGCGGGATCTCCCCGGAAAAATGTGCCAGGAAAATGATCCGCGCCATGAAGCGGAACCGGAAGGATGTGCTGATCGGGGCCGGGGAGCTTTTGATGGTCTGGGTGCATAAGTATTGTAAATGGCTGTATTATAAGGTAGTGGATAGGATAAGTAATTAAGTAAGTTAGGGGTTAGGAGTTAGGGGTTAGGGGTTGGGAGTTAATGGAGTTAGGGGAGTTAATGGAGTGACTATACATATGGCGGAGGGAGTCAGGATAGACAAGTACCTTTGGGCGGTCAGGGTGTACAAGACCCGGACCCAGGCCACCGATGCATGCAGAAAGGGGCGGGTCACGGTGGACAAGATGCCCGCCAAACCTTCACGGATGGTCAACACCGGAGATGTGATCAAGGTGAAGAAAATGCCGTTGGTCTATTCCTACCGGGTCCTGGATCCCATTGAAAAAAGGGTGGGAGCCCAACTCGTGAAATCATACATGGAGGATATCACCCCGCCTGAGGAGCTGCACAAACTGGATATGCAGGATGATTTCTTTGTCAGGCGCGATCGCGGCGCCGGCCGTCCCACCAAAAGAGAACGACGGAAGCTGGACGACCTGAGGGATGATATCTGATGCGATAAAAAAACAGTATCTTTGAGTTTATGGATATTAACGAGTATATATTATCAAAAGTAAAGCACAGGATTATACAGATAGATCCGGATGCGAAAGTGATCCTTTTCGGTTCCAGAGCAAGAAATGATTATCATCAAAATTCAGATTGGGATTTTCTGATATTGACGAAATTGAATGTTAATCAGGATTTGAAAAACAAGATCAGTGATTCTTTATTCGAAACTGAATTGGAAACAGATAGTATACTAACCGGAATTGTACAAAATTTTGACTCCTGGAGAGACTATTCTGACACACCTATCTTTAAAAATATTTCAAAAGAGGGAGTTGAGATATGAATAGTAAGGAATTAACTAAATATCGTCTTTCCAGGGCTAAAGAAACCTGAAAGCAAGGTATAATTACCCGGTACCGGCAATCAGCTTTTCGGTGTCCGTGATGATCTCCTTCCGCAGCTCAACCAGTTCCCAGGCATAGGGTTTCCTGCGGTTGAGCAATCCCCGGAACCGGCTGCCGTTCACCGTCTTTTTCCACCTGAAATACCAGTATAGGGCCGCTTTTCCCGCGGGGAACAGGGATACCAGGTAGGCTGCCCAGATCCACCAGGGACCGGTTACGATCCCCACCACCAGGGTCTGAAGCAGGTAGAAAAGGGGGAACAAAACCAGGATGCCGATGCCGGCCTTCACCGAACTGTGGAACTGCAGGTCTTTGATGTTGCGCACCATCCGCACCGGCAGGAAATAAGGAATGGCATTGTTGATGAGCCCGTAGAGGAATACGGGGAAGGTCACGATCAGC
>DSEO01000116.1 GCA_011056635.1 Bacteroides sp. | reverse complement strand
CCTGTCCCCGGGTGAAATCCCATAACCTGCAAGCAGGTAATTCAACCTGCCCAGGTGGAGATAGGAATCCAGGTTCAGCTGATAATCCGTGGAAGGGGCTTCGGCCCCGGCCAGGTAACCCCCGTTGACATAGGGCATGAGGGTCCCCGCCCGGAACGGGAACTTTCCTCCGGCAGTGAGCATGTGCCAGTTGCGGGTGTAAGGAACACCGAAATGGTCGAACAGATAGGATACAAAAACCTCCGGCCGGTCCTGTCCGGTCGACAGCTTGTACCTCGCCAGCACAAGTTTATCATGGATCTCCCGGGAATCCGGAATGTAATCCAGGGCCGCTTCTGCATACCTGGCAAGGTTGATCCAGTCATTTGCCCAGTAAGCAAGATCGATGCGCGTCTGATGGGCTTCCGGGTGACCGGCATCTTTCTCCAGGATCGGATCAAGCAACACATGGGCCGAATCGTACTGTCCCTGCCATCCATGGATCCTGGCCATATAAAGCGACACATCATGGTAATCGGGATGGGCTTCAAGCAGGAGATATCCGATCTTCTTTGCTGCTTCATAATTCCCAGCGGTTGCGTGTTCCCGCATCAGGTCGAAGCCCTGTTCGGGATTCTGATAGGGAGGCGTTTTTTCCTGGGCCGAAAGGAAACTGAAGCTGCAGATGAAGCAGGCCAGGCAGCAGGTCGTTCTTCTGATGGTCACTTTCATCGATTTGCAGCAACGGATTGGACAAGCCGAAGCAATGATTTCGGATCGAAAGGCTTGGTCAGATAGCCAAATGCCCCCAGCTCCATGGCATGCTGCTTTGTCTCCTCCAGGTTAATAATGGAAATTACGATGACCGGAATCCTGGCATCCAGGTTCTTATTCACATACCTGACCAGTTCAAGCCCTTTGGTATAAGGCATGTTAATATCCGTGATCAGCAGATCGATCCCTTCTTCATGCAACATACGGATCGCCTGACCACCGTCCTCCGCCTCCATAACCTCGTGTCCCTCTCTGGTCAGCGTGTACTCGATGGTCCTCAGCGTCATTGGATTATCCTCACATACCAGTATTTTCATCAGTTTTCTGAACGTTCATGAACCCAGTTTAATAAATAATGATCCGGTGCGTTTCACTGGTTTGATCCGCATAGATACGGAAAATATAGATACCCGGTGTTACATCCGCAAGCCTGATGAGTGTTTCGGTCTCATACAGATACCGGCATGCAATTTCCCTGCCTGTCAGATCAGAAATAATGACCATCGCCTCATCCGGCGGGACCGGTGTTTTGATATGAAAAACGTCTTTCCCCGGATTGGGGAAGATTTCAAAGCGTTTTGCCGCATCCGGGAATGCAGTCTCCTCAACAGCCAGCGGAAAGCCGACACGGACCGTCACCGGCACCAGTGTGGAATAGGAAAACCCGTCATCCAGGTAATACATGAAAAAGTCTTCTCCCCGGAACCCGGGATCGGGCGTGTAACTGAAACCTCCATCGGGATGCAGGTAGAGTGACCCGTTCACCGCGCCGCTACCATGCGCGAGAAACACCTCCATGAAGTTCCCGTCAATGTCGAAATCGTTGGCCATCAATCCGTCCCCCGCCTCCATGATCAGATAACCCTCAGGCCACACATGGAAGGTATCCGCCAAGCCGATGGGATCCGAATTGAAAAGCGGCAATTGCTGTTTAAGGTAATGAAAGGATTGTTTCTTTCGTTCAATGGGAGCATCGTTCAGGATCTTTTCATAATCCCAGAAATCCCATGCATACCTGTCTCCCTGATAGCGGTCATTCTCCAGGGAAAGCGTCAGTGCGATCCCGTCGGAGAGCGTATCTTTTTGAAGTACAAGCACTTCATTCCCGTCGTGGTAAGCGAGATAATGCATCACACGCCTTACATTGGGCGCCGTGAAATTGATCAGGGTCCACGGGATCCTGATTTCCAGGCTGTCCTTGAACACGGTCACCGCATTCAGGAACTGATACGGGTCATCGATCCCGGAAATGCGCAGTTCCCCGATATACTGGGTAAGATGATAATAATAGTTGGTCTTCCATCGTACGCGGTTCCATGAGCCTGCATCACTCCTGGCAGACACCACCGTATCCGGGCGGACCAGCGTCCTGATCCCGTATACATCATAGGAAGGGATCACATACAGATCGGCCCTGTCACCCGCCAGCGGGATGCCGAGTGCAAATTCAGCCCTGAGGGTGTCTGCTTCCCCCCCGATGGACGTACCGTCGGGGAGGACCGACTCTCCCAGATCGCTGCCATAGGTGTCAAGTGCGATCCAGAGCGTGTCGCCGGCATGCCGCTCCGTATCCATATACACGCGGATCCGGAAGAATGTGTAATCTGAAGCCACCCTAAAACCCGAGATGGCTTTTCCGGTAAAGGAAGCCGACTGGGTATACGGGGAAGGCGGCGGGGCAAAGGAGAGGATCCCGAAATTCTCCTCCGGGGAGGTGATATTGTGCCACAAATGCCTGTACTGCCGGTCAGAATAAGGATTGGTGATCCAGGTCTGCTTGAACCATTCATCCAGGAGTGAAAACTGGATCCCCCCGGCACAACCTGCCTCACGGATATTGTCAAGCATCCGGATGGCAAACCTGCCCTGCGCTTCCTCAGTGAGTCCCCCGTGATGCATACCCGAAGGGGAAAGGTGACCGCTGCCCCAGCTTGAAGGAACTCCGAATTCGGCGATCAGCAAAGGGATACCCTCGTAATGCTTTTTCAGATCATGCAAATATCCCAGATAACAATTGGGCCCGGTTGAATCCGATTCCAGAGCGTAATGGGGGTCCTGCACGATGAAATCGGGATAATAGGGATAGGCATGGTAGCTGACAAAAAAACCTCCCGATGCGCCGGACGCCACCAGGGTTGAAAGATCGATCTGTTCGTCGTCTTCCTGGCTGCCCAGCAGCAACTGTTCTGTGGGATGGTTCAGCGGATCCAGGGTGGGCCAGGAAGAAAAACCCACCGGACGGACGGTCGCGTATTCATCACTTTCGAAAATCACCAGGCTGTCCAGCCGCTGTGCCACCCATACCTCCACCGGATCCCTGTCGCCGGGAAAAGAGAAATACCTGCCGTTGTATACGGTTTCCCCGGGATGCCCCTGGTTGGTGAGGACAACCTCTGCCGGAAAGACTTCCCTCCCGATCAGATACCCGGCCACCCAGGGAGAGATGTCCGCGGTAAAAGCGCCGAAAGCCTTGCCGAAACGTTCCGGAATGGTCATGTCCCCGTGTACCGCCCTGACCACCTCCCGGATCTCACGGCTGAATGCCGGGGTCAAATGGAAGAGATCGGCTGCCGTCTCCTGCTCCTCGAGCCAGATACCCTGGATAACAAGCAGCGGATCGGCAGGATGTGTCAGGTTAAAATGGGATAACTCTTCGTAAAATCTGGGGTAGTGAAGGGTATAGATCCGGATGGTATTGTATCCGGCCTCCCGGATCAGATGAAACCACCGCCTGTAATCCTCCCGGGTGGCCGCAAGCTGTCCGGGCTGTGTGCCGGGCACCGATATTCCCATGTTGATCCCCTTGATAAACAAAGGGATGTATTCCCTCCCGTTCCAGATAGCAAACTGTTCTTCTGCGATGGTGAACCGGCCGGTATACCCATCCTGGCCCCTGCCTTCAAGGGAAATAAACAGCATAACGAGCGTCAGCAGCAGCAAACAGGCGGATTTATATTTCATATCAATTCCATCACATTGAACCGTTACGCATGGTGATTCCCTGCCGCAGGCACACTTCAAAATTAGCGAAAGGATGACGGGGTCACAACATAAGTTATTAACCCAGATCCCTGACGAGCAACTGAATGTTCTGAACACCCCGCTGTTCCAGGATCAGCTCCTTGTTGATCATCACCCTGTCGATGGTGGACTGGTCAAAATACCGGATGGTAACCAGCTCCAGGCCCGTCTGGTAGGCCACGCGGTAATTCTCCTCCAGGGCATCCACCACCAGACGGAGTTTCCTCCGGTCATTGTTCACGATCATCAGAAAACTCACCGCTGAATTCTGCATCAGGTTAATACGCATGCCGTGGGCATGGAGGATCCCGAAGATCTCTTCCAGGTTGTCCTCCGAGATGAACGAGAAGTCCCGGGGAGAAGTACGGATGAGCACCTGGTCCATTTTGAATATGAATGAGGGGGTCAGTTTTTCATAACCGATATTCCCGATCAGCGTTCCCGGCGCATCAGGATCCACAAAAGACTTTACATACAGGTTGATGTTCTTGTTCTGCAGGGGTTTGATGGTTTTGGGATGGATCACACTGGTACCGAAATAGGCCAGTTCGATGGCATCCAGGTAAGAGAGCTTCTCAAGCAGGACCGTATCGTCGAAATATTTGGGATCGGCATTGAGCACTCCCGGCACGTCTTTCCAGATGGTCACACTTTCTGCATTCAGCATAAAGGCCAGCAACGCAGCGGTGTAGTCCGAGCCTTCCCTTCCCAGGGAAGTGGACTGGTCATTGATGGTGGAGGCAATGAATCCCTGGGTGATCAGGATCCGCTCGCCGTCACTGAAAGTGAAATGTTCCCTGACCAGCCGGGTGGAAAGCTCCCAGTCCACCCTGGCCTCGCGCCAGCTATTATCCGTTTTAAGCGACCGGCGGATATCCATCCACCTGGTCATCACCCCGGATTGGTTCAGGTAGTGACCAATCAAACGGGTCGAGATCAGTTCCCCGTAACAAATGATCTGGTCGTAATCGTAATCGTAATTGAGGGTGGGCTCCCTGGAAAGCCGGCCGGAAAGCTCCCCGAAAAGTCCTTCCACCTCGAGGAAAGCAGGATGATCCTTATCACTGAACAATCCGTCCAGGATCTTGAAATGGTATGCTTTCAGCTGATCCATTTCCTTCTCCACGCCGTCCCTGTTCCCCGCACTGTAATGATCCACGACCCGTTCCAGGGCATTGGTGGTTTTCCCCATGGCCGATACCACCACCACGATCCGGTCATCCGGGTACCTGCCGAGTATCTCCACGATATTCCTGACCGCCCCGGCACTTTTTACCGATGCCCCTCCGAATTTGAATACGAACATGCTGTATTAAGTATTATTTCGTAAATTCAGGGATAAAATTAGCAATCAACCGGATTTTATTGTACGAAGATGAAAATTATTATCCGTTTCGCAACCTATGAAGTTGCAGCTGAACTGTATGATACCCCCACCGGCAGATCGATCTACCAGATGCTGCCCATCCAGCAGAATGTGAATACCTGGGGAGAAGAGATCTATTTCCCCGTATCCGTCTGTCCGCCGCTTGAATCCGATGCTTCGGCAGCGGTCACGGTGGGCGACCTGGCTTTCTGGCCGAAGCTTCCGGCCTTCTGTATCTTTTTCGGACCCACACCCGCCAGCAGTGATGAAAATCCGGTAGCTGCAAGCCCCGTGAATATTTTCGGCAGATTAACAACCATTGAACCGGAGAAACTGAAGAAGATCCCCATCGGGGAGAATGTGAAGGTACTGAGAGCCGGTCAGTCCTGAATATCGGGTCAGGGTTGAATATGGATCGTCCTGGAAATCCTTTCGCCGGTCCGTTCCACCATTTCGCGCGCATGCCGGATGGCTTCCTCCAGTGTCATGGGTCGTTCGATGATGGGGAAAATGGCTGTGACACCCTCCTTGTAAAGCACTTCGGAACCGGATTCCATGCTTCCAGTCACCGCAATTACCGGCTTGTGAATCCCGGCAGCGAGCCTGGCCACTCCCCAGGGGGTCTTTCCGAACCGGGTCTGGTGGTCAATTTTCCCCTCCCCGGTGATCACCAGATCGGCCTT
>DSEO01000113.1 GCA_011056635.1 Bacteroides sp. | reverse complement strand
TTCATGGAATTTCGCGCGACCAGCGGCGTACCCCGGTATCCCCCTTCGGTCACCTGTACCATGTCGCCCGTTTGCTCATTCACCGCCATTGCCTCTCCGCTTGCGCGGCGCGACCGGAAGATCAGCCACTTGCCGTCGGATGTCCACTGGTTGTGGGTCTGGTAAATTTTATGATCCCCGGCGGGGGTGCTGGTCAGAAAGATCAGGTCAACACCGGTCACGGGATCCTGAACCACCTTTCTCTCGGATGGGAAGCGGGTTCCGATCTGCGCCTCCAGGGGCATGTGGGACAATGCAAATGCTCCCAGGAGAATCAGGGACAGTAAATGCTTGGTTTTCATAATTTTTAAGTTTCAATACGCTTCCCAGAACCGCACAGTGAGACTGGCGGGATCCATCAACAGATCCTACTCTTCCACACCGAAAATAGGACCTTCGGCGTCGACGGGCCGGTCATAGAACTGAACGGCACTGTCGTTCATTCTCGGATGGGTATGTTTCAGCAATTCGATCATTTCGGCACCCGCCAGGATGACAGGCCCGTAACCATGCGCAGCAAAGACGCTGATGGGCCGGTAATAGTAGAAGGCCGGATCGAAACCCATCCCTGTGCCCACGCAGGTCCCTTCTACCTGCCCTTTTTCATTCACTTTGGAGGCCACGGCGTTCCAGGCCAGGCATGCCACCGGTCCGTACACCTTTGCATCCACATACCCGCGGTTGATGGCACGGGCCATGGAATATGTAAAAATGGCCGTTGCCGAGGTCTCCGGGTATGAGTCGTTCCGGTCGAGCAGCTGGTGCCAGAAGCCCAGGGGGGACTGGTACCCGGCCAGTCCGCGTATATGCTTTTGCAGCAACCGGAGTACGTCTTCATGGCCGGGATGATCGGCCGGCAGCAACTCCAGCAGCTCCACGAGGGTCATAACGGCCCATCCGTTGGCACGGGCCCAGTGATAGGCGGGATGCTCCTCCATGCCCATGACCCAGCCGTGCATGAACAGGCCTTTCTCTTCCACGAACATCCGCTCTGCAAACTGCATTACCTGTTTGACCGCATCATCAAAGTACCGGTGGTCGCCGGTGTATTTGCCCATCTGTGCCAGGGCCGGTACGCTCATGAACAGGTCGTCCAGCCAGAGTGTGTTGGGCTGTGGCCGGTTGCGGGCCAGGGTGCCGTCTTCCAGCCGGAACTGGTTGTGAATGATATGGTTGATATAAGTCTGGATCATCGGGTTCAGACCGGCATCCAATCCCGCTCGTTCCGCTTTGATCATCGCTGCACACATGGAACCCGCATCATCCAGCGCACGGGGGTGAAGCACAGAGGTCAGCGGATGGCGGACACCCGGGTGCCTTTTTTCGAATTCTATCACATGCGGCCGGAGTCCGGCCAGGAACTTCAGACGGTCGAAGGTATAGGCAGCGTATTTCTGATCGCCGGTGACTTCTGTGGCAAGCAGCATCCCGGCATAGGTCACGCCCCACTCATAACTGATTATCCTGAAATCGCCTTCTCCAAGCCTCAGGCGGTCTGCGGAAAGAATATCGCTGAAATCCGTCAGCTCCTTTCCGGACGCATCCAGGAGCCGCGCTGGGGTGGTAGCATCCAGGTAATGATAGATCCGGTCGAGTACCCCGGTGATGTCCCCTGCCCGGGGGATCCCGTATTCGGTGTCGTAGTCTGGCTGCACCAGGTGCAGGGGGGTATTGGAATCCGTCCGGTCCTGCGCCCGGATCCCGGTCGCGGAGTTCCAGAGTAGCACACTCAGTAAGGCTGCGATGGTCTTCATTTTCACGTGATCGGATTTTTCGGTTCAACGGAACATGCAAAATAACCATAATTATGAAAAAAACATCAGCATGTTCGGGAGGGGTAACCCAGTAACAATGGTCCCCGATTACCTGAACCGACTGCCGGTTCTCATGGGATCGCCAGCATATCCCAGCGCTTCCCAGTTGAGTCGCCCGGATTGACCGATTACATGGCAGGACCTGCAATTCAGGGTCTTGTTGACAGGAGCCACCATGTGGTTGATGGGCCAGGTCATTTCCGTCTCCACAAAACCATATCTCCCGGAATAGGGCAGGTTGATTTCCTTCATACCGAGTTCTGAGGCGGTGTTCCAGTCGTAGGTCTGCCAGTATCCGCCCTCTCCGTATACTTTGGGAACGATCAGGTACCTGTTCCTGGTATCATAGATCTGTTTTCCCCGCATCACCTTGAAGGGATAGATCTTGGCCGTTTCGTCCTCGATATTTCCCTGCAGGATGTTCATTTTTAAAGGTTCTCCGGGATCTAATTGGTCCCCGATATGGTAGTAATCAGCCTCTCCGTTGTACCAAAGGTATTCCGGGACCACATCTTTCTCCCATGCAAAATCTCCTTTCATGACATCGTAGTCCGCCTTGCCGAACTCATCCGGCTGTACCGTTCTTTTCTTGTTCCCGGCGGTGGACCAGTCCCACCAGGTTTTGGTGGGTTCTTCGCGGGCAAATGAAGGGATGTGGCAGGTCTCGCAGGCCACCGATTTGTTGTGATTGTTGACGATTTTACGGGAATGTGGTTGATCACCGTGACAGTCAACACATGATATATGGTTTGTACCGGCCTCCATGGAACCATGACTTGCACCGAGAATTTGATGGTTTTCTCCTGCATGGCAGCTGGCACAGGTAAAACCATTCGCTCCCATGTGCACATCGATCTCCGGGGTTGGATTGATCATGCTTTCATCCATATCACCGTGTTTCACCCCGGTGCCCCCTCCTCCGTTAAAATGGCATATGCTGCAGTTATGAATGGTTGTTTTCCCCACACCCCTGGCTACTTTTACCAGGTCCACCGACGGATCGGGCATGCCTGCTCCGGTGGGTGTTTTCTGATAGGTGCCGGTCCGGTCGTGACAGATTAAACAATCGATGTTGTACCCGTCGGTGAAATCAAAGGTCTCATCCTTCCAACCGTAACCAATATGGCAGCTTGTACAGCGGGGCCAGTTGGAGGGTACGGCAATGCAAAAGTTATTGATGATGTTTTGCTTGCCGAGCTTCATGCTTTCCCCGTCTTCCACAAATTCTTCACCCAGCCAGTTCCAGTGCCTGGTCTTCAGGATATCCAGATCCATTTCCTCATGACAGATCAGGCAGGTTTCTGTTACTTCCTGCGGGGTGGAAAACGGACCGTCAATATAGGGGGTATGGTCTACCCGTATACCGGCAAGGTTTTGCTGGAAATGGGCCAGGTCGGGCTGGGAATCGGTTTGTTCTTGTTGGTATTCATCCTGTACTTGCTGATCTTCAGCACGGTGCTTCACGAACTCTGCATGATCTTCAGGATTGTAGAGCAGAACTCCCAGGAAAAGAACGAAAACAGCGATGAGCAGTATTTTCATGACATAACAATTAAGGGAAACCTAAATGTATCAATTAATAGGGGAATTGATCGTCAGAAAGAGCAAAAAAAAACCCGTTCCTGCCACAGCGGGCTGGAACGGGCAAAAAAAAATAAGGGATAATCAGGGTTCAGCCGGCCACCAATGGTATCCCGGCTTCACACTTTTATACCGATTTTACGTTAGTGGCATACAGGCCTTTATCGCCTTCCTTGATATCGAAAGTCACTTCCTGCTCGGGCTGAAGTCCCCTGTAGGAACTGGACAGACCGCTTCTGTGAACGAAAATATCCTCACCTTTTTCAGATGCAATGAAGCCAAAACCTTTGACCTCATTGTACCATTTTACTTTACCTTTTGTCATGGTCTCTCTCTTAAAATCTGTTATTATTCTCTTTCCTGGGCTTGGCCTCATTGACCACCAGCGGCCTGTTCTCAAACGTGGCCCCGTTCAGTGCATTGATCGCTTTGTTCGCTTCTTCCTGGCTTTCCATGGTGACAAAGCCAAAGCCCCTGCTTCTGCCACTGTACTTGTCGGTAATAATCTTTGAAGAACTTACGGATCCGTACTCTTCAAAAATTTCCACCAGGTCGTTTTCATTTACCTTAAAATCAAGGTTTCCTACATAAATGTTCATGTGTTAAAAAATTAAATTGTGTAAACCAATCACGCGGAATAAGACCGCTGATTGCCGGGTTTAAGATCGGATCATAAAAATGTGCTGTGAAAAACTAACCAAAAGAGAGGAAATAGTTGACAAAAGCGCAGTTTCTAAAATCAAAAATCTAAAATCGGGACAAAGATACGCTTTTTCATTGATTTAACCGCATGAATGATAAAAATATCCCCTATTTCAATGATTTGCCAACTTTCGTTGTTGCCGGACCCCGGAATATATCTTCATCCATTTCATTTTTTCCAGGGTTTTGTTTAACTTGCACGTACCCCCTATAATACCGGTCCATCACTGGATACGGAAAAACAATCACCTGCGACGAAAGTTCTGTTAAACAGTGCATTAAATAAATCATTGAGAAATGAGGATCCTGCTTATCAATCCGGAATATCCCGATACATACTGGAGTTTCAATCATGCCCTGAAATTTATTTCCAAAAAAGCCACGAATCCACCGCTGGGTCTCCTTACAGTGGCTGCCATGCTGCCGGGGACATGGGAGAAAAAAGTGGTGGACCTGAATGCCAGCAAACTCCGGGATGCAGACCTCCGCTGGGCGGACTATGTGTTCATCAGTGCCATGTCTGTGCAGGCAGCTTCCGTCCACCAGGTCATTGACAGGTGCAGGGCGCAGGGAAGGAAAATAGTGGCGGGGGGGCCTCTTTTTACCGGGGCACCCGAACCTTTCATGCACCTGGACCACCTCATCCTCAATGAAGCGGAAATTACCCTGCCCCGTTTCCTGTCTGACCTGGAAAATGGTCATCCCCGGAAAGTTTACCGGACGGATGAATTCGCGGATATCACCCTTTCCCCTGTCCCCGATTATTCACTGATCAAAGTATCCAGATACGCCCAGATGAATCTTCAGTATACCAGGGGTTGTCCCTTCAACTGCGACTTCTGCGAGATCACGGCCCTGCTGGGAAGAAAAGTACGCATCAAAACGACCCGGCAGATCCTGGCCGAGCTCGAGAATATTTACCATACCGGGTTCAGGGGGAATGTCTTTTTTGTGGATGATAATTTCATCGGGAACCGGAGCAGGCTGAAAAATGATCTTCTTCCGGCCGTTATCCGGTGGTCCGAAGCACACAGGCATCCTTTTACTTTTACCACCGAAGCATCCATTAATCTTGCTGATGATCCTGTGCTTCTGGACCAGATGGCGAAGGCGGGTTTTGACAAAGTCTTCGTGGGCATTGAAACCACCGAGGAGGAGAGCCTGGTGGAATGCGGCAAACTGCATAATACGGGACGGGACATGGTCTCCTCGGTGAAAACGATCCAGTCGGCGGGCATTGAGGTGATGGGCGGATTTATTGTGGGATTCGATAACGATTCCCCCGGCGTATTCCAGCGCCAGATCGATTTCATCCAGCAGAGCGGCATCATGACCGCCATGGTGGGACTGCTCAATGCGCCCAGCCGGACCCGGCTCTATGAGCGATTGGCCGGCGAAGGGAGGATCCTCCAGCGTTTCGGGGGCAACAACACCGATTATTCCATGAATTTCATCCCGAAGATGGATAAAGAGATCCTCCTGCAGGGGTACCAGCATATCATCAAAAGCATTTATTCCAGCAGGGCGTATTATGAACGGGTGACCGGCTTTCTGAAAGAATTCCAGCCCAAAGTGAAGGCAAGGTCAGGGATCACCGCGCGGAAAATCTTGGCCCTGTTCCGTTCGGTCTTTCGCATCGGGCTCTTCAGCAAAGGCCGGTTCTATTACTGGAAACTCTTTTTCTGGAGTCTTTTCAGGAG
>DSEO01000112.1 GCA_011056635.1 Bacteroides sp. | reverse complement strand
TTGTAGCTCCACCAGGACTCGAACCTGGATCTACGGTTTAGGAAACCGCTATTCTATCCCTTGAACTATGGAGCCGAAATGAGCGGGGCAAATTTAGGTGAATTCTGGATGACTGCCAAATCGTAATGCACATTGTCATTGGCCGCTGATGATCACTTTCCTCCGGATGGCCCGGCCTGCCGGATCGGCGACAGTAAGGATATAGAGGCCCGGCAGGATCCCCGAGAGATCCATTTCCAGCGTGCCTGTAAATCTTGCATGCTTCCAGTACCGTCCACTCAGGTCATGGAGGGTTGCGTCCATGAGTTCAGGGGTGTTGCTTGTCACCCTGAGAAACGTGCCGGCTGGATTCGGGTAAACGCTGACATGGAAAGGTTCTTCTGTTGATGTGTTCCTGAAGGATACCCGCGGATTCACCTGGGCGGTATCCATGTTGGTGATGTGGATGTTGTCAAACCAGAGGTGATTCGTGCCGAGCTCCTTTTGTTCGGGGACAATTTCCAGCCGGTCCACTTCCGCCCAGTTGAAATCACCCCGTGGATCGTACCATGTATCAGCATACCATGCGCCTTTTTCTGTCAGGCTTTTAAGCGGAATATACAGGTGATGCCATTCATTGTCGAAATTGACCATGGCCTGGTTCACATCCGTCCCCATTCTCCATGGAAGGTCATCGGGATCGTTGGTCTTGGAATCCAGGAAACGGATCTGAATGGAGATTGCAGGATCATTACCCTTGATCATCATATCCAGGGCATAATTCTCATCGACGAGCCGTGACAGATCCCTGTCGGGTCGCAGGTCAAATACGATGGCCATGTACCGGCTGGCCCCTGTCCAGTGCATGCAGTATTTCCCGTTGTTCGGTCCTTCTGTTGAGTAGTAGTCCAGGATCCCGTCGGTATAGGAAGCTTCATTAACGAGGCTGGACAGATAATCGTCATACAGGACATAACCTGTTGAATCGGGACTTTTTATGTATTCGGTCTGTTCGGGGATGTTCATTCCCAGAGCTTCCAGGAGGGGGATGTTGAGGTCATGCTCGAACAGTCCGTTGCTGTTCTCTTCAAACAGGCCGAACCCTCCGTGGTAATCCCACATGGTCCAGGCAATATCCATGGAATCCAGGTACTGTCCTGTGGTACGGTACCAGTTGATCCGGTGCGTCTCCTGGCTGGTGGGCTGGTACACCCCGAATTCACCGCAGTAGATGGGAACGTGCCGCTGTTCCCTGAATTGCACGGCGATATCAATGAGATCTCTTACTTTCTGGACCGTGCCACTCGCGGGGTAACTGTCATATAGATTTCCCACCCAGGTGCCTGCATAAACCTGGGGACGTGCAGGCATGGAATCCGCACCATAAGGAAATGGAATGTTCTCCACATCCTCCATGGATGGGCTCACCCAGCTGGCTCCCTGGTGTGTGAACAGGAAAGGATCATAAAAATGGAAAGTGTAGATCAGTTTTTCATCTTCATAGAAGGGCATGGCAGAAAGGTTGTTGTAACTGTTCCAGCCGGCCGGACCGATCACGATGTAATGGATCGAATCATACTGCCGGATGGTATCCACCACACTTTGCTGGATGTTGTTCCACACTGCATCCGCGATGCCGTGCGGCTCGTTCAGCACTTCGTAGTAAATATATTCCGACCGGTCAGCGAACTGCATGGCCATCTGCTTCCAGACCTTGTTCAGGATCATTCCTACATTTGGATCAGTGTCGTTTTCCACACTGAAGGTGTGGTTGTCGAAAATCAGGTGGATCTGCAGTTCTTCCGCCCAGTCCGCCACCCGGTGCAGGTTTTCAAGAAACAGATCGTCCAGGATATAATCGGGCTCACCACCGGTCATGTAATGCAGGTTGATGGGAAGACGGATCACATCGAATCCCAGGCTCCTGATATTGCTAAAATCCTGCTTCGAGTATTTGGTATACTGAACCTCCCTGGCACCGGAGGCCTGGAACCAGTTGGTCAGGTTGACTCCCCGGTGAAAGGGTGCCTGCTGGGCCCGGGATTCCTTCATTGTGCAACAATACAGGATCATCACAAGCACCGTATAAAGCATCAGTCTGTTCATCAGTTGAAAGTATTTAACGACCGGGATCCCCGTCCTTCCGGTTACGAAAGATCCGGCTTCATGGATGCAACATCCAAATCTATGATGCCCTTGCTTTCCTGATGGCTTCCAGGACGCGCCCGGGTGTCATGGGAAGCTGGTAGAGCCGTGCACCTGTGGCATCAAAAATGGCATTGGCGATGACTCCGCCCATACAGATGATTGCCGGCTCACCGCCCCCCTGGGGAGGCATATGCTGTCTGTCCAGTATCACCGTTTCAATTTCCGGGACCCAGGAAAACAGCGGGATCTGGTAGCTGTCGAAATTCTTCGTGAAAAGCTTTCCCCCTTCGAATTCGATGTCCTCGGTCAGTGCATACCCCATTCCCATGGTGATGCAGCTCTCCATCTGCAGGGTGGCACCCTGCGGATTGACGCACAGCCCCATATCCTGGGCACAGGCCACCCGGATCACCTTCACCTCGCCCGTCTCTTCATTTACTTTTACCCGGGCGATGTGGGCCACATAGGTACCGGCATCGATGCCGCATGCGATCCCGATCCCCCTGCCGCTCGGACCTGCAGCGGGAGAATATCCGAATTTATCCGCCACCGCCTTCAGCACATCGATCATTTGCTGATCCTCCAGGTTATCCAGCCTGAACTGAAGTGGGTCAATGCCGGCCTGTGCAGCCATGATATCAATCTGGGATTCCCTGGCAAACGTATTGGTATTGTTCCCGGGGGCGCGCCAGGCTCCGGTGGCAAAGGGATGGACCTGCGGCGCATCCCGGCTCTGGTCGTAGCCCATGGTCAGGGCATGGGGGACAGCATATATGGTGTCGGAGCCGCGGCTCCCGGCAAAATACTGACTGAAATTCCACAGGGTGATCTTCCCGGAAGATGTCATTCCGGACCGGATCCTGACCACGGCAGCGGGCCGGTAGGTGTCATACATGAACTCTTCTTCCCGGGTCCATGCCACCATGACCGGTTTCCCGGTGATTTTTGACAGCCGCACCGCTTCCACAGCCTGCTGGTGCGGGGATTTTCCCCCGAAGCCGCCTCCCACAAAAGGGGCGATCACCCTGACCTGCTCCAGGTCAAAACCCAGCAATGCTGCAATGGAATCCTGGGTTCCGAACGGGCTCTGGGTGGAGGCCCATATGGTCGCGCTGTCTTCCTCCACGATGGCCAGTGCTGTATGGGGTTCGATGGGCGCGTGGGCCACATAGCCGTCATGGAACTCGCTTTCAATAACCGCATCGGCCATGCGCTGACCTTCCTCCAGGTTACCCGATCTGGCAACCTCCCTGTCTGCCGAAGGCGCTTCCAGCAGGTATTTGAAGATGGTATCCTGGTTTACATCCTTTTCATCAAAGCTGTATTCGGCTTTGATCTTCACCAGTGCGGCTGCTGCCATGTCGGGGAGTTCGTGGAGAACGGCCACCAGATCACCATCGCGGACCACCTGTATCCCATCCATCTTTTCCGCTTCCGAGTAATCTACCGAGATAAGCGTGGCACCAAGCGACGGAGGACGAAGGATCCTTGCATAAAGCATGCCCGGGAGCCTGTAGTCGCCGGTGTATTTCGCCTTCCCAGTCACTTTCTCCCAGGCGTCGGTATGGAGCAGGGACTGTCCCACATAGTTGTATTCCGTATATTTTTTTACCGCGGGTTTCACATCCAGGTACCGTTCCAAACGCTTTCCCTTTGCCAGTTCACCGTAACTGACCTTTTTCCCCGGATCGGAGATCCCATGGATCACACCTTCCTTCACCGTGAGGTTGCTCACCGGCAACTGGAGATATTCCGCGCCCATTTCCAGGAGTACCGCCCTGGCCTCGGCTGCGGCCGCACACATGTGATGGCTGAACTGGCGGGTGGTCAGGGATCCCCATGTACCCGCATCCCAGGGACACAGGGCCGTATCTCCCATTACCATGTGGATTGATTCAAAAGTCACATCCAGCTCGTCGGCCATCTGCTGGGCCAGCGAAGTAATGATCCCCTGTCCCATTTCAATTTTCCCGGTATAGTTATTCACGGTACCATCTTCCCTGATCAGCAAAAATGCATTGTAATCCGTGGGGACCCCGCGACGCTGCGCAAGGGGAAGTGCCAGGAGTTCGGAGGGATCCCAGGTGCTGTAATAAAAAATGATCCCTCCGCCGAGCAATTTGAAAAAATCCCTGCGTTTCAGGTGAAAAGAATTTTCCTGTCCGGTCCCGCTTTTTTGTATGGTTCTTTTTTTCATGGCTACTTTCCTCCTTTCATTTCGCGTGCAGCAGACTGCACCGCTTCGATGATCCTGATATGGGCCCCGCAGCGGCACAGGTTCTCCTGCATCCCGTCTATGACTTCCTGCCGGCTGGGTTCGGGGTTTTTCAGCAACAGTCCGTATGCATTCATGATCATGCCGGGTGTGCAGTATCCGCACTGCAGGCCGTCATGTTCCATAAAGGCTTTCTGGATGGGATGCGGTTGCCCGTTCACCGCAAGTCCTTCGATGGTCAGCAGCTTTTTGCCGTTCACGTCACTGACCGGGAGCAGGCAGGACCTGACCGCCTCATCTTCGAGGATGATGGTACAGGCGCCGCAAAAGCCGATCCCGCAGCCATATTTGGTGCCTGTCAGACCGAACTGATCCCGCAATACCCAGAGCAGAGTGAGCGTGGGATCGATGGTGATTTCCGTTTCCCTGCCATTCAGGTTAAAACGTATGCGTTCTTCCATAGTTTCCTGTTTTTATTTCGTTGCATTGATATAATCTTCCCGTGTATCGATATCCATCAGAATGCCGTTATCCTCCACCGCTACTTCAAGCACATCAGAGGAGAAAAGGTCCATCAGTGCGCGCAATCCCTTTTCCGGATCGAGTTTTTCGATGGCCTCCCGGTATTTCATATCCACCATCAGGGGGTGCCCCCGCCGGTTCTGATAGCGCGGGATGACGATACCCCTGGGTGACCCGTGGAAAGCATCGATAAGCTGGTCGATGACCTGCGCTGGAATATCCGGCTGATCGCCGGGGAAAACCAGCGCAGCATCCGTATTCGCAGGCATGGCCCTGAGCCCGCAGATTACCGATGAAAGCATCCCCTGGGCATGTTGCGCATTGTAGCAATGGTCAACTGGCAGGCCATCGATCACCTCCAGGATCTCATGCCGTGAGGCACCCAGTACCACCATTGTGCTGCTTACCTTCGACTGCAGGATGTTGCTGATGGCGGTTTCAATGATGGTGCTGCCATGGTATGGCAGCAGCAGTTTCTGCGTTTTCATCCTCCGGGAGGCCCCCGCAGCCAGTATGATCGCCCGGTTATGCTTCATTTGCTTCATTTTTCCGGTTGCGTTCTTTCACCAGCTGGGCCGCAATACTGACGGCAATTTCCTGGACGGTCTTGGAACCGATATCGATCCCGATGGGTGTATGGATCGTCTCCCACTGGTCGGCCGTGGCCCATCCTTCCTTCAGGAAAAGTGTCCTCAGGGAAGCCACTTTGTGCCGGCTCCCGATCATTCCAACATATGCCGCACCAGAACCGATGCAGGATTTCAGCGCTTCCGCATCATGGTTGTGACTTCGGTTCACGATCACTACATAGGTGTCATCCCCAATTGGGAGTTCACGCATGGCCTGTCCCACATCCCGGACCACCAGGTGGTCGGCATCGGGGATGTTTTCCCGGCTGGCATATTCCTTTCTGTCATCCACCACGGTCACTTCAAAATCCAGCAGGCTACCGAGATGCGCAAGCGCCCTGCCCACATGACCGGCCCCTGCGATGATCAGTCCG
>DSEO01000214.1 GCA_011056635.1 Bacteroides sp. | reverse complement strand
CTCTTCATCCAGGTATGTGGCGCCTACGGCCTCAAGCTCTTCCCGGATGCTGCCCGTACCGGAACTTTTCTTCCCCGTCATCACTCCTGCTGTGATCAGTAACTGGGGACCATGGCAGATAGCGGCTGTGACTTTCCCCGATTCAAAAAACCTTCTGGCAAAGTCCACCACGGCCGCATCCTCGCGGAGAGCGGCGGGTGCCTTTCCCCCCGGCAGGACCAGGGCGTCAAAGTCGTCCACAGAAACCTCCGTCACCGCCTTTTCAATGACAATCTCAAAGTCGCTGTTGTAAGCCTTTACAATGCCTGCAAGCGGTCCGATCACCGTCACTTCGGCTCCCCGGTTGGTCAGGTAACCCAGCGGCATATAGGCTTCGGCATCATGGAATCCCTCTGTCACCATGACGGCCACCTGCACCTTTTCCACGGCTCCGGTGTCTTCAACATGGGTTTTGCATCCTGGTTGCACCATCAGCAGTCCGACGATCATCAATGGAAATAAAATCTTTTTCATAGCTGTTTTATTTAAAATCTTTAACTTATTGGTCAAGTGAAAAGCGTTTCAAGTTACGAAAGAAACCGGGAAACACCTGATAAACGATGGCTGAATTGACCGGATATTCGGACTTGCACAGATCCGGGGAACTGAAAAGAAGGGGGGAGCAATTATGGGATATCATGGAAAAGTGTGCGCTCTGTCCCCGGATGTGCGGGACAAACAGGCTGAGCGGTGAAAGGGGGATCTGCGGTGCAAACGCACAACTGGAAATATCCGCACATCATCCCCATTTCGGTGAAGAAAGTCCCCTGGTGGGAAGAGGGGGCTCGGGCACCATTTTTATGACCCACTGCAGCCTGCGTTGCGTTTTCTGCCTGAACTGGGAGATCAGCCAGGGGGGACAAGGGTGTCAAAGGGGTATTGAAGATCTGGCCGGGATGATGCTGGCACTGCAGCGTCATGGATGCCACAACATCAACATCGTGACCCCCACCCATTATTCCCCGCACATTGTACTGGCCCTTGACCTTGCTGCTTCGAAAGGTTTGCGGCTGCCACTTGTATACAATACCTGCGGGTGGGAAAGGGTGGAAATACTGAAAATACTGGACGGCATTGTGGATATCTATCTGCCCGATTTCAAGTATTCGGATGGTGAAAGGGCTGAACAATATTCCTCGGGTGCCCGCACCTATCCGGAGGTAACACAAAAAGCCCTGCTAGAAATGAACAGGCAGGTGGGGGTGGCAAAACCGGCACCGGACAGACTGATGCAGCGGGGGCTGATGATCCGTCACCTGGTCATGCCCAACGGGGTAAGCGGGACCAGAAAGGTGATCGAATGGATCGCTGACAACCTGCCCAAAGACACCTATTTGAACCTGATGTCCCAGTACAGGCCCATGGCCAGGGCGGAGGCGTATCCTGGATTATCCCGTTCCATTACCCGCCAGGAATATGAGGATGCCGTCAGACAGGCGGAAGTTGCCGGTCTCAAAAACCTGGAAATCCAGGGATATCAGTGGCTGTAACGATCCTTGATTGTGCTGATCGTGACCACCTGAAGAGCCATGAATTCAATTCCGCAGGGTAGCCGCCAGCCGCTTTGGCTTCAACAGCAGGTCCAGGGCATCGGTGATGGAGGTGCAGATCACCTGGATCGCATTCATGATCTGTACATATGCACCCTCGGCAAGGATCACCCCGATCCCCAGGGCAGATTCCTGCAGCATCAGCAAGTCGTTCCTGCCGTTACCGACAGCGATCACCCGGTCCGCTCCCAGCTGGTTCACAACTTCCGCTTTTTGCCGGTCCTGATCAGCCGGATCAAGCACTTTTACAATGACCGGTAGGTCTTTGAGCTCCTTCCTCACCGTCCCGAACGTGTCGGCAGTAAGTACAAGCACCTCCAGGTCCGCGCTTAACTGTAAAAGCTGGTCCGCCACCCCGTCAATCAAATGGCCATCCAATGCAAGTGTCCCGTTGAAATCAAGCACCAGGTACTCCGCTTGAATTGTTCTGTGTCCGGGAATTTCGATCTCAATCATGTGAAAAAATTATCCGCACGAAATTAGTAAAGATTGCCGGAGAAATCCTGAAAAGTCAGAAGTCTATATCACAATTGATTCATATGCAGGAAAAAGCTATCTTGCATGTAGCTAATCCTACTATTCATGCCTGACAGCCCCGGCAAATTATCCCGATTATGGCAGGAGTTCAAAAGGCGGAAGGTCTTCAAGGTGATCGCCGTGTATGCTGCCACCGCATTTATCCTTCTCGAGGTGGTGGATATTGTTACACCTGCACTTTTATTGCCATCCTGGACGGTCACCCTGGTTATCGTCCTGTTATCGGTCGGATTCCCGATCGCCATCATCCTCTCCTGGATCTTTGACGTAACCCCTGAAGGAATCGTGAAGACCGATTCGATGGACATGCCGGCAGACCGGGAAGCGGTTCCCGGTGATGGATATGAAGACTTTAGCACATCCGGCCGGAAATCCGGAGATGATTCGGGAAGCGGAGCGATCCGGAAAAGGAAACTGCTCAGCATGAGCAATGTCATGATTGCAGTTCTGTTTGTGGCGGTATGTATCCTGCTATACCCGAAAATCTTTAAACCCGATCGGTTTAAAGAGCTCAGGGATGAATCGGGCATGATCACCCTGGCGGTCCTTCCCTTCGATAACCTGACCGGGGATTCGGCCCTGTATTTCTGGCAGAACGGGATCTCGGAATACCTGATCAACCGTTTGGGCAGTTCCGGAGAACTGGCCGTATCCAGTTCCCAGGTAATCTCGGATGTGCTTGCGGGCACAAGAGAAGTTAATACGGCGTCCCTGGCCCCTGACATAGCCAGGAAAACTGCCAGCAAGATCAATGCTTCCACCTATGTCACCGGGAATTTTATCGGTGCCGGAAATGATTACAGCATCATGCTCAACCTGGTGAACACCGAAAATGGGGAACTGATCTGGAGCACCAGTGTGGACGGGGACTTGAAGGGCGATTACCGGGCCGTGCTGAGCCGGCTGTCGGATACGGTCAGGAATTACCTTGAAATCAAGGCGCTTGAAAAGAGGGTGGAGACCGATCTCTCCAGAGCCTTCCCCAATTCAGCAGAAGCCTACAGGCATTACATCGACGGGCTGAATGCCATTGTGGCCGGGAATTACGAACAGGCCATTGAGTCCCTGACAGGGGCCTATGAGCTCGATACCACATTTACATTTGCTGCTTTTTACCTGGCTTATGCCCACAGTTTCAGTCAACAGTTCGATGAAAATCTGCTGCACTGGACCGGACGGGCCCATGAACTGAGGAACAACCTCCCCCCGGCTTACCGTCCCTGGATCGAGCTCTGGTACGCCTGTTACATTACCAAAGATATCAGCGATATCCGCAGGTATCTCGACATGATGTATGAGGCGGCCATGCACAGCCGGTTCCTGTGGTTTGACCTTGCGGTAACCTCTACCAATTTCATGGATGATTATACAAAAGCCCTTATTGCTTTTGAAAAACTGGAGGAACTGAACCGGAAGTGGGAGGATGATTGGAAGTACGACAGGTATTACCAGGAATACGCCTGGACATTGCTGATGGCCGACCGGCCCGGTGAGGTGGACCGTATCGTGGATATCGGGCTGAAGATCAATTCGCAGGACGGATGGCTTGTACTGGCCAGGGGAGCTGCCCGCATCATGATGAACGATTCGGCCGCTGTTCGTCGAATCAAGGAAGAACTAAGGAACCTGGCTGAATATTATGGCGCAACCGAAGCAGACAACGAGCACTATACGGGCCAGATGCACTGCTGGGCCAAAGACACTATCGGTGCGGTTGATTATTTCAGGAGGGCTTATGAAATGGGAAGGTTCAACAGTCTCTATATGCTGATCCGTTGTCAGTTGCAGATTAACATGAATATTGATGAATGCCTAAGGTTGTCCGAACACTATATTGAACAAAGGCCGGAATCCTGGAACGGCCCTTATTTAAAAGGGCTTTCCCTGCATAAGCTGGGCAGGTACAGGGAAGCGCTGGACCTTTTCCGGGAAGTGGAGGAGCGTGCCCTGGGGTATCATAAGTGGCTCCAGCGTGATATCAGGGAGGCCGAGCGGGCACTGGCCGGTCAGGATCAAGGATAGATAAACGGAATTTTTTGTAAATTTGAATAAAATCAAGGAAATCCGATACATTCCCCACAAGAATGCGCCCTGCATTCATCATATTGACTTTCCTGATCCTGGTCTTATCATCCGGAGTGGATGCGCAGTGGACGGTCAAACACCTGGATGAAGACGCCTATACAGAAGCAACCACCATCCGTTTCAGGAACGATTCCGTAGGGCTGATGATGGGTGACAATGCCACCATCCTGAAGAGCGTGGACAGGGGGGAGACATGGAATGCTGTTGATCCTGGTATTCAATTACATATCAGGGATTTTCAGTTTATCGGGGACACGGTTGTCTATGCTGTCGGAGGTCAGACGCTGATCAGGTCAGCAGATGGCGGGGATCACTGGAATGCTGTCGCAAGCTTTCCCGGAATGCAGATGAACGCATTGTGGTTCATGGACCATGACACGGGGATGGTAACCGGTTCTGATGCCATTATGCGGACGGAAGACGGGGGGAATACATGGGATACGGTATGGAGCATCACCGGATTCGGATACAAATACGGTGAACTGGTGGATATTTCATTCCCGGATCATGATACAGGATATGCCATCGGCGTGGGACGAACGCAAAACGACGAGCATGCCTTTGAAAATTTCGCAGTTAAAACGACGGATGCGGGGTCCACCTGGGACACCATCCACATGTTTGATCAAACATCTTTACAGACGCTCTGTTTTCTGAACCCGGATACCGGCTATGTGGGGACCGGACAGGGGAGCATTTTCAATACGGTGGACGGGGGAATGACCTGGAATAAGCACAATGTCGTCGAGTTCGAAGATCTGCCGGTGCTGTCCATTCATTTTATTTCGGACCAGATCGGGTATGCCACGGGCAGTTCGAATATCATGATCCTGGACAGCAAAGGAACCCGGGGATTCTTCATATCACAAACGAAAGATGGCGGAGAGACCTGGCAAACCTGTGATACGGCAGGGATCAACCTGCATTCGATCCATTTCCTGAACGATTCGGTGGGATTTGTCTCCGGCAACTACAACCTGATCATGAAGTCCGGCGGGGAAATCGGCGGCTTGCCCGGTGATTATCCCTGGCACCTGGTCCAGTCCGGCAACACAGAAGAAAAGGAGGACGAACATGCGCTGGTGCATATCTATCCGAATCCGACCCCGGGCATGGTCACCATTGAGACCGGGGATGCGGGACCCATTACCGTAACTGTTTCAGATCTGAACGGGCGGCTCCTGTATTCCGGGCACTGTGCAGATCCCACTCTTACGATCGATCTGGCACACTTTAGGCCGGGTACCTATTTCATCACGGTACGTTCGCCGGAATTTGTGGTGAACAGGAAGATCCTCAGGCTCTAGGTCCGCCATCAGCATGACCGGTATCCGTCCATGTCCTTGAAATCCACCTCGTATTGTTTTCCGTCCTGAAGGGTAATGATGGCCCCCAGGGCTGAATGGGAGGGGGTCATCTCCATGATCTCCACATGCCTGATGGGCGCCAGCTCCTCTTCCGTCCATTCCCGGTCATCCATCCGGTGCAGCAGCACGGTGATCATGAGCTCCATGGGCGGATTCTTCTGCACTCTTTTCTTGCGGGCGAAGATGACCGTGCTTTCGTCCGCTTCGGCATTCCTTCCCTCGTGCGTAAGGTTTTCCAGTACGTCCCATCCGTGGTAGGCGATCAGCGCCAGTCTCCTGCCCGGGATGGATGCGGTGATGATCTTCCTGCTGCCGTCTTCGAATTGCCTGACTCCGGCTTTCCGGCCATTGAGAT
>DSEO01000267.1 GCA_011056635.1 Bacteroides sp. | reverse complement strand
CCCCCGGAGCAGCCGGTCATCCCGATATGGTCCGGGTCAACATCGGGGCGGGAAATCAGGTATTCCAGCACCCGCCTGCTGTTCCATGTCTGCAGCAGGAGCGCCACGGGCATTTTGTGGTTCACCTGGAGCGATTCCCCGTATCCGATCATGTCGTAGGCAAACACGATGGCCCCCATGCGGGCCAGCGCCGCGCTGCGGGACTGCACGGTCTCCGAGAACCGCATGTCGGTCCCGTGTCCGTGGGGACAGAGTACGGCCGGGTTCTTCTCCTTCGGGGCGGCAGGCATGTAGAGGTTCCCGGTGATATAAAATCCCGGAAAACTTTCAATGGCAATGTTCTCCACGGTATAACCATCCATGCTGCGTTTGCTGTGTATCACAGGATTGAACTGACCCGTGATGGCCGGCATCCGGTTCAGCTGCATGCCCTCCCTGATCCCGCTCCTGATCATTTCCGCCCGCTGTTCCCATGATTCCATAGTCCCCCATGTGGATTCAAACCGCTTCATCATCAGGTTCGCCTCGTCCTCGGTCCAGAATGCCCCCACGCAGAGCAGGGTGTCCTGCGCATGTGTGCCGGCAGAGATGCTGAGCAGCATTGCGGCGGCGATGGCAAAGCAGGCTGTTCTTTTCATTCCCGGTGGTTGCATATGTCTGGTATTTTGCGCATGCTGGTTTCTGCAGTTCCGTTTCTCAACCTGCGATTCCATGCATGGTTGTTCGTTTAAAGGTAGGAAAAATAGGGGAGGTGCGAAAAATGGGGAGGGCACAAAAAAAACCGGACGGCTGTTCCGTCCGGTCCGCATTGAAGAACCTCGCAGCAAACTGCGAGGTTCTTCGATCCAGTGTTTAATATTTTGTGCACGCTTACACCGTAGCTCTGCTGCGGTGTAAGCGTGCGGGATTGAGAAAAACCGTCCCGGGAATTGCTTCCGGACCAGCTCCTTATTTCTTTTTATCGGCGGTCATTCCGCTGTCAAGGAGTTCTCCCGATCCGTCGTATTTAAAATAATACTCCGTACCGTCTTTTTCGGCTTTGATCTTGTAATGACCATTGCTTCCCTTCAGTGCCTTTTTGAAGGTATAATCGCTGTAATCCTTTACGAATGCGTCGTTCACAGCCTGGGGAAGTTCGGACCTTTCGATTTCATCCCAGGTTACTTCCTGCATGAACACTTTGGCCTCACTGACCGGGAAAGCACTCACCGCCTGCAGCTGGCTAAAACCTAGTAAAGCCACTGCTGCTGTCAACATCATTAATTTTCTCATCATGCATTAATTTAATTTAAATAAAAATAATTACGTGACAAATATGGGGATTTTATTGCCAGGGAAATGTTGTCGGAATGTTAAAATCTCCGGAACCGGTCCGGCTTAAAAAGCGTGTGCGCACACATGCAGCAATGCCACGGGATCCGGGCCTGCGGGCCAGCCAGTACGCGAGCGGGATTCAGCCTCCCTGCTCTGCCGAATCCGGGGGAATGTTCTCCCGGGTGTAGATCATCAGGTTCATCAGCTGTTTCTTCCCGATCTTTTCCTTGTGGATCAAACTCCGGATCATCGATTCCACCGCCAGGTAGCCCTGTCGCCGTGCCTCTTCCTCGATCAGGAAATCGACCGATTCATCACGGACCTTCTCCATGTTGGCCCTGATCAGGTCGTGACCGATGAGCAGCGGTTTTTCGGTCGTGATCAATTTACGGAGGCTCCTGGCAATTTTGAAAACCCTTGACCCGGTCACATAGATGGCATGGGGAATGCCCTCCCCCAGCAGTGCTTCCACTTCCCTGTCTGTAGGGCCCTGCTGTCCCCTGTCCTCCAGATCGAACGCCCGGAAGCGGTAATGGTCCTGCAGCTGTTTGTCGGCAAAATAACTCATGAAACCGCTCTCCCTGGCCAGCAATGCGTACATCTGGTCCAGGTGCTTGGATATGTTCAGGGTCCAGATCAGCTTCTCTCCGCCGATATGCCTGGTCATCTGGTGGATCAGCCGGGCCACGGTCATTCCCGATTGAACGGGGTCCTTTCCGATAAAAGAGAGAGAGGGGAGCCCGTATATGTCGGAATCGATCAGGATAAAGGGTTTGTTGTGCTGGAAATAGTACCTCACCAGCCGGGTGGTCTCCTTGTAGGAAGAGGGGCTCATGATGATCCCGTCCACATTTTCCGCAAGCAGTTTCATTCCGGCGGTATGGAATTTTTCAGGTGAGTTGTACAACTCATGGACGGGCCGGATCTGGTAACCCTGCCCGGAATACCGGTCGATGGCATCCCTGATCCCCAGGTTGGGCAGTTCCCAATATTCTCCCCTGCGGTACGACGGGAGCAGGATCCCCAGGGTCAGCGTCTTTTTGCTTGCCAGCACCCTGGCATTCACATTCGGCCTGTAGTCCAGTTCGTCAATGATGGCCAGGACCCTGTTTTTCACTGGTTCGGCCACTTTCCCCCGGTTGTGGATGACACGGTCCACCGTCCCGATGGAACACCCCGCCTTTTCGGCGATATCTTTGATCCTGATATGGTTCTGATGCTGTTCCACTGCAAGGGCGAATATACAACAAAAAACTGAAGAATGACAATATGTGTGTTCGCACACACTTTTTTTTGTGTCACAGGGAAATTATTTTAAATTTGTTGGGGAAAGTCATTGCGGATAACGATCAAAGATGGCTGAAACAATGAAGTTGACCTGCAAATTATATGTGGCGGCCTGCCTGCCGATAGCAGCTGCGCTGGTTGTTGGCGGTTGCGCGGGGGGCAACAACGCTGCCGGCGGGGATCCCTGGGCACGGGCAGATCAAATCACCGGCTCGATCCGGGAACCGGATATCCCGGGCCGCGCATTCCGCCTGGCCGATTTCGGGGGCACAGGTGACGGGATTACCGACAACCGGGAAGCCTTCATAAGGGCTGTTTCCGCATGCCGGGAGGCTGGCGGGGGAAGGCTCCTGGTGGAAGCAGGGCACTACCTGGTCAACGGGCCCATTCACCTTACCAGTCACATGGAACTCCACCTGGAGGAGGGATCACGCATCTTTTTCGGCAGTGAGCCGGAGGACTACCTGCCTGTGGTGCCCACCAGCTGGGAAGGGACGCGCTGTTACAATTATTCCCCTTTTATTTACGCTTACGAATTAACCGATGTGGCCATCACGGGGAGGGGGGAGATCGACGGGGAAGGGGCCCGGCCGTGGAACAGATGGAAAGATCTGCAGGGAGCTGACCAGCGGCTTATCAGGAGGATGAACAACGAAGCGGTGCCACCGGAAGAGCGGATCTTCGGCAGGGGGCATTTCCTGCGTCCCCACCTGATCCAGTTTTACGGCTGCCAGCGGATCCTGGTGGAAGGGGTGCACATCACCGATGCACCTTTCTGGTGCCTGCACACCGTTTATTCCCGGGATATCATTATCCGGGGCGTCACCTACGATGCCCACAACCTGAACAATGACGGGATCGATCCGGAAAGCTGCGAAAACGTACTGATCGAAGATGTCACCTTCAACAACCGGGATGACAACATTGCCATCAAGGCGGGACGTGACCTGGAGGCGCGGAGCCTGGGGATCCCTGCCCGGAACATCGTGGTGAGGGACTGCCGTTTCAAGGGGCACAATGCGATCGCCGTTGGCAGCGAAATGTCGGGTGGCGTGCATGATGTGTATGTGGAGGATTGCACCTTTGCGGGGACGGTAATGTACGGGTTCTACCTGAAGGGGAACAGGGACCGGGGTGGGGAGGTACGCGATATTTACGCCCGGAACCTGGAATTCGACACAACCCGTTCCACCATTATCATAGACAGCAACTACAAGAGCGAGGGCTCCTGCTGTCCGCCCCTCTTTAAAAATATTTACGTGGAAAATGTCAGGGCCCGCATGGCCACCGAACAGGGGATCTACCTGAAAGGATTCAGTGAGCGTCCGCTCGACTCTATCTTCATCCGGAATGTGGAGATCACATCGGCCCGTATACCCATGGAGGTGACCGAAACGGATCACCTGGTGCTGGAGGATGTGGTGATCAATGGACAACTGCAACAGCCGGCGCCACCAGAAACCGGGTTGATCAAAACCGTTTCCCCCGAAACCGGCAGGGAGGTGTGGCAGATCACCAAGGGGGACGATCCATCGGTAGCCTGCTATTTTGAAGGCCAGGCCTTTACCGGTGACGAACGGTACCTGGTCTATTCCTCCCTGCGCACCGGAAAGTGGATGCTCTACCGGGTGGAACTGGAGACCGGGGTGCAGGAACCCCTTACTTTCGCGGAGAGGGAGATCAACGGGGATGATTACACGGTGATGCCCGACGGGGAGCGGGTCTGTTACCTGGACGGGTGGGAGATGTATGCCAACCGCGTGGAAACCGGGGAGGAGGAGCTCCTGTTTGACTTTAAGGGCCATCTTCCGGCCCCGCCCAGGTTCACCGGTTCCTTCACCAACGACGGACGGTATACGATGGTGTTCATCTCCGGTGATACGCTGAAGGCGATCTATCGCACGGACCTGGAAACGGGAGAGGTGCTCGAGGTGCACCGCCGGACGGAAGGAAGGATCTCACACCCGCTGATCAACCCCGAAGACCCCCGGGTGATCTCCTATGTGCCGGGACCCGACACCCAGAATGACATGACCCTGCCCATGGAAAAGCGGGCAAGGACCTGGAAGGTGGACCTGGATGCGGGAACCGACCGCCAGTTCCTGACCGTCCCGTACGGTTTCCGGGCCACCCACGAGAGCTGGTCACACGACGGCAGCAGGTTCTTCTTTTTCCGGAAGACGCGCCCCGGGTGGAGTCCGGTGGCCATCTGTTCCATGGACAAAGCGGGCGGCGATCTCCGGGTCCATTTTGAAAGCGATACCATCCGGCTGGGCCACGGGGTTTCCAGCAGGGACGGCAGGTGGTTCATATCCGACTCCCAGGAGCCCGGCAGCAATGAGCTGGTGCTGGTGAACCTGGAAAGCGGGGAGGCGCAGGTGCTCTGCCGGCCCGATGCTTCCATCACGGAAGGTCATGACGCATTTGCCCATGTGCATCCCTCATTCAGCCCGGGCGGGAATTATGTGGCCTTTACCTCCGACCGGACGGGCACTCCGCAGGTGTACGTGGTGCCGGTGGGCGACCTGACGGGATCCGGGGTTTATGCGCAGGCAGCGGATCCTGAAGTGGGTAAACGGACTTTCTTTACCAACGGTGAATAGATGAACATCTTTAAAAAACTCGGCCTCTTCATTGCCTCCATCGCACCCGGGATCTTCCTGATCGGTTACAACATCGGCACGGGGAGCATCACCACCATGGCTTCCTCCGGGGCGGCTTACGGGATGACCATGATCTGGCCGCTGCTGCTTTCCTGCGTGTTCACCTATTTTTTGATCATGTTGTTCGGGAGGTACACTTCCATCACCGGGCACACCATCCTGACCAGCTTCAGGAAATATTTCGGGAACGGTGTCACCCTTTTCGTGCTCATCTCCCTGCTGGCCAGCGAATGGATCAGCTGCATGGGCGTCATGGGGGTGGTCACCCAGGTGGTGCAGGAGTGGTCCCGGCCCCTCACCGCCTCGGGGAACGGCTTCAGCCCGGTCATCACCGCCGCTGTTTTCGGAGCCCTGCTCTACTATCTTTTCTGGAACGGTCAGCACCGGATCTTCGAAAAGATCCTGGCGGTCTTCGTGGGGATCATGGGACTCTGTTTCATCCTGACCATGTTCATGGTGATCCCCGATGCGCAGGAGGTGATCGGGGGACTGGTGCCGAGGATGCCGGACGGTGCCGATGCCATGCTGATCATGGCAGGAATGGTGGGTACCACCATGGGTGCCATCCTGTACGTGGTCCGCTCCATCCTGGTGCAGGAGAAAGGCTGGGGCCTGAAAGATCTGAAACAGGAGCGCCGGGATGCCATCATTTCCAGCTCCATGATGTTCATCCTCAGCATCGCCGTGATGGCTTCCGCTGCCGGGACCCTGCACCCGCTGGGACT
>DSEO01000129.1 GCA_011056635.1 Bacteroides sp. | reverse complement strand
TCAGGCTGTTCACCATAATGGGAGTCACCCTGAAATCTTCCAGGCAGCGCTGGTAGATCCCCATGTTTTTCCAGTAGATGTTAGCGGGTGGTATCTTCCTGAAGGCGATATAAGGGTCGATCCTGTCGTTGGAGATCTCGTTACGCACCGGGGACAGCATCTCCCATTCATTGTTCCGGTCTTTTCTCAGTACCGTGATCGTGAGATGCCCTCCCCTGCCCTTTTCAAGCAATTTCTTCCAGGCTCTCCCGGGGATCTGAATGTTTCCCGTTTTGCTTCTTACACGGATCTTCCTCCCGTTTTCGCCTGCGATTTCTGCCAGGAAAGCGGTCCCCCGGTTCTCAATATGAAAATTCATCGGTGCAATGTTCGGAGGAATGATCACGGCGGTATAATCGGGGTATATCTCCAGCGGTTCTGCGGCCTGTTCAAATTCACCGGGTGAAGGGCCGCAGGCCACGGCAAGCAACATGCAGCACAGCCACACCAGGAGGCGTGATATGATTTTATTTCGATGCATACGGGCTGTTGAATAAGATGTAAAAGCAGTAGGTGCTTCCGTATTTGGAAGCCTTGTTGATCTTTTCATCCCTGTCGCCGGTACTCGCCACAAGGCGGCTGAAATCCTGGAATTCCTCCCATGCCTTTTGGCTGACACGGTATCCGGCCATGGGAACCGATTGCTCCCGGCTCCTGGTTACATATACCAGGATCGCTTCCTCCACTGATTGAGGGAGCTTTGCATAGCCAAGTTCCCTGAAAACCGGGAGATAACTGATCACATCTCCCAGCCTGTGCTGCAGAAGATAGCTTGCTATCAGGAACTCAAATGCCATCTGGTTGTCCGGATTGTTCAGGTAAAAGGCTTTGAGTTTACTGGTCGGGTTACCGGTCCCGGCAAAAAAGTCGGTTCCCGGGTTATTATGCGCAAATCTGCGGATCTCCGGATCATCGCCGGCCGTACCGTTCTCAATCATCTGAAGTACCTGCCCGGCCCAGTCCCTGTGGAGCCCTGAACCCGAAAGAATGCGCAGGTATTTACGCGCAGCCTCGTCGTAGCCCATGGCAAGATAGGTCATGGCCAGGTTCTTAAGCACCACCGGATGCCGCATCAGCCCAACATGTGCCTCGTTGGCCCAGTGCCTCGCCTCATTGGCAAAGCCCATGTCATAGTAAAAGCTGATCATATGAATGGCAATCCGGCTGGAGGCGTTGCCTTCCAGGAAAAGCGCCTTCTCTGCGTATCGCTGGGGATACAGGAACATGTCATCCAGCAGTCGCCCGGTGTGGTACAAGGCCTTGTTGACTTCGTACTGCACCAGCTGGTTGAGATACGGCCTCCCGCTGGTGAGCCGGATCACCTCCTGCCAATCCTTCTGAAAAGCGGCCTGGTATATGCGGAAAACCTCACGTTCCTCTTCATTGATCGCTGCCCGTGATGCGAAGAACAGGGTGGCCAGCACCACCACGATCCCGGTTCCGTACACCAGGAACATCCATTTCCGGCCGGACCGCGACAATACAGGATCAAGCCCTTTGTAAAGCAGAAGGATCAGAAGCGGCGAGAAGAGACTGAAATAGACCGTTACCGCCAGCTCACTGTATTTTGAGATAAGAAACGAACCGAGATATGCCTGCTTGATGGTTACCGAACCATCGAATGGAAGGTACACCAGGGGAACGACCAGCACGGGAATGGCCGTGAGCAGCGCCATGTAATTCTTCGAAATAATTGCCCGAATGATCACCGCCTGCACCAGGATGATCAGGCCTGCCGCTCCCGTGGCCATGTAAACCAGCACGGCAAAAAGGAAATTGTATGCTGCGCCGATTCCATGGTTCCGTGGCGCATACAGGCTATGGACCGCCGAAAGCAGGAAACCGGTGGCAAGGCTCAGGATCAGTCCGGCCGGAAGCCTGTAGTGCGCAAAAATCATGATGAAAGGGATCAGTGCCGCCAGCAGCAGAAAGTAAAACAGCGGAGAATCCTTCAGGCGCCTGAAAATCAAATGAAGGGAGAAGAATACAACACCAACGAGCAGGATCACACAGATCCTTCCCTTCAGGGGTCCGGTCAGCGTTTCCAGGAACCAGTCCCCCAGATAACCGGACACACCCCCGGGTGTTGGAAGATATTCCGCAAAGGGAAGGGGGACGGACTGCTGCCAGTAATAAACCAGGGAAAGATCCACCTGCCTGAGATACCAGAACAGGTAGACCATGATAAGCATAAATCCGGTGTAACCGGTTATCCGTACCGCTGTAACCTGCCTCATAGGTCGATATCTCTATGGAAAAGTAATTAAATATATGCAATTCTGAATCATTTTCTATTTTTGAATGTCCGTAAACTGAATAAAAAATTTCAACCTTGGGCCATAAACCTCCAGGAATTCTCTACAGGATCGTACCGGGTGTGTACATGCTCCTGGTATTTTCATACCTGGTCATCGTGGTCCGGCCTGATTTCTATTTCCACCACCTGCAGCCTTCCTTCCTTATCGCACCGGACTATCTGGCTCATTATCTGACCTATCCGGGTGGTTTTTCAGAGCTGATGGCCAGCCTGTTCATGCAGTCCTTTTACATCAGGCTCCCGGGTTCCATCGTATTTATGTGCATTGCACTGGCAATCTGGTGGCTGACCTTCGAACTGATGAACACGATCCACCGCAGCAGGCTGAACCGGCTCTGGGCGCTTGTCCCCCCGGCACTTGCCATCCTCATGGCCAACAACTACAATCTGCCTTTTTCGGTGATCACATCCGTACTGATCGTTTTGCTTATTGCACAGCTCCCGGCCAAAAAAGGCAATAATCCCGCGATCATGCCGGTACTGTACAGTGCCGGTGCCGCAATGGTATATTATTGCTGCGGAAGCGGTTACCTGTTGCTCTTTTCTGTCATTGCACTGCTTCTTTCCATGAAATTCCGCATCTGGGAAAGCTTGCTGAATGCTTTTTATATAGCAGGTTTCGCCTTCCTGGTCCCACTGGCTGCCGAAGCTTTTATCTTTCCGATTCCCCCGGAGCACAGGTATTTCTTTTTATTTCCCCCCAGACTATACTTCATGGCCTATGAGCCGTCATGGGTCTTTTACGCCTGGCTGCTGTCGGTACCGGTTTTATTGATCATTGCCAGCCTCATGAGGAAGGCCATTCCGGTAGCAGCGGGTGCGGCCGTGGCCGGAATCTTCCTCCTCGCAGTTACTGTTTTCGGTCACGTTGCATCCTACCGTAAAGATGCAAGGAATATCGTGGCAAGCGATTATCACTGCTACCACGGCCATGCAGCCAGGGCTGCCAGGGCTGCCACATCTGTTGAAGCATACAGTTTTGCCGCCAATTTGAATCACAATCTGGCCATTGCAAAAGCAGGGACACTGATGGAAAATTTTTTCAATTTCCTGCAGATATCGGGGACAGATGCGCTTTATCCGGACGCGGAATTTTCCCTGGAGATGTCTTTCATAGCGGCTGATTTCTATTACGACCTGGGATATATCAGCGAGGCCAGGCACTGGGCCCATACCTCCCTGGTATATTACCCTTACAGTCCCCGGGCACTGCGGCTCCTTGTGAAGGTCCACCTGGTTACCGGAGAATACAGGGCAGCGGCGAGATGCCTTCATATTCTGAACAAAGGGCTCATAAACAGAAAATTCGTGAAGGAATACACCCCTTGTGTGCAGGATACCTCGCTCGTAAGCGCTCACCCGGAGATCATGGAAAAAAGAAGCTTCATCCCGGCAGGGAAGGAGCTGAGCCCCCTGATAGACGAAAGGTTCCGTGAACTCCTGGAAGCCAACGAAAATAACAGGCGGGCATACGAATACCTGATGCTGTATTACCTCCTGGATTCCCGGCTGGAGCGGTTCCTGGAGATGTACGATAGAGCAGACCGGTTTTTCACCGCACCCGTGGATATCTTTGAAGAGGCGGTCCTGATGTACGGCGAACTGCATGATATCCCGGTGGAAGAAAAATATGCGATCAGTCACGCCACCCGGGCCCGGTTCGAACAATTCAATCAAACACTCCGGCAGTATGAGGGCAAAGGAAGAATGGCCAGGAATGTTCTTTACTGGGAGATGGGTAGAACCTATATGTATTACCTTCATTTCGTGTTTCCGCGGGTCATGAAACCCGAGATCATTTATCCTGCGTATGAAGAATCCCCCATATAAGATGAATCCCACCCGGACCGGAATGGGGAGTTTCCTGCCCCTGTGGCTGAGCCTGGCAGGGCTGATCATGCTTTCAGGGTGCGCAGACCGTGTGGATCATGCCCCTGAAGCAGATACCGTGGCGGATATCTTCCCCGCGTATTACGATCTCACCATCCCGCCCAACATTGCCCCCCTTAATTTCATCATCCGTGAACCGGGCACGAAGTTCAGGGTGGAAATCTCGGCGGGCGAAAGCGAAACGATCGTGATCAGCCAGCGCTCATCCACCATCAGGATCCCGTTGGACAAATGGCAGGAGATGCTCGCCGGAAACCAGGGGAACACCCTCTCTGTGAATATCTGGTCCCGGAATAAGAAACAGTGGACCGGGTATCCCACCATTACGCATCACATCTCTGCCGATCCCATAGATCCTTACCTGGCATACAGGATCGTCCATACCGTGTACCTCAACTGGCGCAGGATGGGAATATACCAGCGCAACCTGACCAGTTTCGAGGAAAGTCCCCTGATTGAAAATCGCACCACAGGTCAGGGTTGCATGAACTGCCATTCCTTTGCCGGTAACGATCCTTCCCGCATGATGATCCACTTCCGGATCATCCAGCCAGGCACCCTGATATGGCGCGAAGACCGGCTTTCAAAGATCGATACGCGCTCATCCGGCACCATGTCCGCCGGGATCTACCCTGCGTGGCATCCCGATGGGAAGCATATCGCTTTTTCAACCGGGAAGATCAGTCCCCATCTGACCACCCGGCTGAACAAAGTGGTGGATGTGGCCGACAGGGTTTCAGACCTGATGGTGTATGATGTGGAGCACAACACGGTAACCACCTCTCCCCGCATCTCCACGGAGATGCGCGAGAACATGCCTGCCTGGTCGGCAGACGGTAGGTACCTGTATTTCATCCGCGCCCCGGAAGCCAATACCGGGGATGAGGAAAGCCTGTTGCATGCCAGATACAGTCTGATGCGCATTTCGTACGACACAGAATGGGATTTGTGGGGTGAGGCGGAAATGGTTCTGAACGCGGATTCGACGGGGATGAGCATTTCCCACCCCTCGGTCTCCCCGAACGGAAAATTCCTGGTCTGCACCATGAGCGATTTCGGCTATTTCACGATCTTTCACAAGGGCAGCGACCTTTATGCCATGAACCTGGAAACGAATGCATTCAGGAAACTTTCACTGAACAGCGAATTCGCCGAGAGCCACCCCTCATGGTCCTCCAACGGCCGGTGGCTGGTATTCAGCAGCAAAAGAATGGACGGTGTGCTGTCACGTCCCCACATTGCCTATTTTGACGAGAACGGAAATGCCCATGCCCCTTTTGCGCTGCCGCAGAAGGATCCTTCCATGTATGACAGGCTGATCGCCAACTACAATCTTCCCAGGCTGGTAACCGGGAAGATTGAGCTCGATCCCATTGAAATCCGGGACGCGGTGTACGGCGAACCCCTGCCAGCCACATTTGAATAAAAAAACCGGGAGCTTCAGGCTTTCCTGAGCTCCCGGTCATCCGTTTTGTGCGAACACGGAATATAATTGAACCCGGATTAACGGCGGGGTGACCGTGTCTCTGTGGACGGAGCGGTCCGGGTATTGGTCCCGCTGGGGGTATGAGACCCGGAACTGCGGGCGGGGGCGGGGGTGGAAACCGAGCTCCGCTCAGTCCTGTTGGTTACAGCGGGGGCAGAGGTCCTGGTCTCGCTCCGGGTGGTCACCGTTGGCGTGGATGTCCTGGTCTCGCTCCGGTTGGTCACCGACGGGGCGGAGGTCCTGGGCTCGCTCCGGGTGGTCACCG
>DSEO01000269.1 GCA_011056635.1 Bacteroides sp. | reverse complement strand
TTCCCATGGTAGGCGTATCGAATACACTGATACTGTTCTGTGGCATCAATGTTCTGGCCGGCATCTACATACTTGCCCGCCACCGGAAACGTTAAAAGAGAAAGGAGAGAGACGACATGGATAAGAGAACTTTCATAAAAACCGGTATCTGCGGTGCGGCTGGCGCATTGATCTGTCCCTCTGTATCAGCTGCTGCGGCTCCCGGCAAGCCCTGGAAATGGAGCCGGGAGGCCATGTACCAGACAGAAACCCCCAGGGGAGTTCGCTGCCTGATCTGTCCCAATGAATGTACCCTGGGGGAGGGAGAACTGAGTGATTGCCGGAACCGGAGAGTATATAACGGAAAGCTCTACAGCATCGCCTATGGAAATCCCTGTTCCATCCATGTGGACCCCATCGAGAAAAAACCTTTGTATCATTTTCTGCCCGGGACCAATGCTTTTTCCATTGCAACAGCCGGTTGTAATCTGGCATGCCTGAATTGCCAGAACTGGACCATTTCCCAGTCATCCCCTGAAGAAACCCGAAACTATGACCTGATGCCGGATAAAGTTATCGAACAGGCACGCAAATATCAGTGCGCCAGCATCGCCTATACCTATTCGGAGCCGACGTCATACTACGAATATGTGGTCGATACGGGAAAACTGGCCCGGGATGCAGGAATAAAAAATGTGATCGTCTCAAACGGTTACATCAACAAAGAGCCCCTGGTCAATCTGTGCAGGTACATTGATGCCGCCAACATCGATCTCAAGGCCATGGACGACTCCATATACGTAAAGCTTACCGCCGGGAAGCTTGAACCCGTGCTGAATGCATTGAAAATATACAAAGATGAAGGTGTCTGGGTGGAAATCACCAACCTGGTTGTGCCCTCCTGGACCGACGATATGGACTTGATCAGGCGCATGTGCGGCTGGCTGGCCGGGAACGGATTCGCATCAACACCCCTTCATTTCAGCAGGTTCCATCCGCAATACAAGCTCCAGCGTCTCCCCTACACACCTTTGAATACCCTGGAGTCCGCAAAAAGAATCGCTGCCGAGGAAGGATTGAATTATGTCTATATAGGAAATGTGCCGGGAAGCAGTGCAACAGATACCCTGTGTCCCAACTGTCAGAAAGTGGTGGTGGACCGTTCGGGCTACCGGATCGATGAGATCCATATTTCCGGAGACCGTTGTTCCTTCTGTAACCAGGAGATCCCGGGCAGATGGGGATGAACACTTCCGCAACTCCGGTGTTATATTTTTTTAGAGAACCTGATGATGAAGTTGAGCGTTTTTCTTATCGCGTGCTTACTGGGTTTTTCTGTGGCGGCAGTTGCACAGGAACCCGTCAAAAAGTCCATCAAAACGACCAAGATGAATCCTGATGAGTATAACAAACTGAATGCACTGGAGAAATATGTGATCCTTCAGAAAGGAACCGAAAGACCATGGACCGGCAAATATGTAGATCACAAGGAGAAGGGCGTCTATGTCTGCAAGCAGTGCAATGCTCCCCTTTACAGGTCAGATGACAAATTCGACAGTCATTGCGGATGGCCCAGCTTTGACGATGAGATTGAAGGTGCGGTAAAACGGGTGCCGGATGCCGACGGCAGAAGGACGGAGATCCTGTGTGCGAACTGTGGCGGACATCTGGGTCATGTGTTCCTGGGAGAGGGTTACACACCCAAAAATACGAGGCACTGTGTGAATTCCATCTCCATGAGTTTCATTCCCAAAGAAGATTAGTATTGCCGGCCTCTTCAATTTTGTTTATCTTCACCCTTCCAACGTTAATAAGAATCAGCATGGGAAAAGGTGATAAAAAAACCAGGAGAGGCAAACTGTTCATTGGAAGTCACGGTGTATTGCGGCCCAGGAAGAAAAAACGGTCATTCAGTGTGGTCACATCCACCAAAAAAACGCCGGAAAGACACAGTAAACCGACTGCAGCAGCAGGTAAAGACGAGCAGGTCTCCCCGCAGAAAACCGCCGAACCGGTGGAAGCCGCTGAGGTGAAAGAAGTCCCCGAAGTGAAAGAAGTCCCCGAAGTGAAAGAAGTCCCCGAAGTGAAAGAAGTCCCCGAAGTGAAAGATACTGCTGCTTCCAGGGACACGCCGAAACAGGCCAAAAAAGAAAAAACGCCGGAAAAACCTGCCCGGTCAACCGCAAAGCCAAAAGCAAAAACCGCGGATTCAAAAAAGAATGACAAAAAAGGGAAGGAAGAAAGCACGAAGGAGTAGCATGATGTACCATGTTTGCCATTCTTGACATTGAAACGACAGGGGGGAGTCCGGCCACAGAAAAAATCACAGAGATCGCCATCTTTTTCCACGACGGGAACAGGGTGGTGGATGAATGGTGTACGCTGCTCAATCCTGAAAGACCCATCCCTCATTTTATTACCGGATTGACGGGGATCACCAATGAAATGGTTGCCGGTGCACCCCGGTTCTTTGAGGTGGCAAAGGAGCTCGTAGAACGGACCGAGGACCATGTCATTGTAGGCCACAATGTCCAGTTCGATTATGGTTTTATCCGGAGTGAATTCAAAAGACTGGGATTCGATTTCAGCAGAAAAACCCTTTGTACGGTCAGGCTGAGCAGAAGGGCTTTCCCGGGTTACAGGTCATACAGCCTGGGTAAGATCTGCAGGGAACTTGGCATTGAAGTCACAGACCGGCACCGGGCTGCAGGTGATGCAATGGCCACAGTGAAGCTTTTTGAACGGATCAGGGACCAGCAGGAAGCAGCTGGCATTTTCGAACTGGAATCAGGAAAAACAGGACGCTATAAAAATCTGAACGAACACATCACGGTGGAGGACATCGAGCATCTTCCCGAAGCATGTGGCACGTATTATTTCCACGATGACAGACAGCAACTGCTTTACATAGGAAAAAGCAGGAATATCAGACAGCGGGTGCTTTCACATCTCGGGAACGCCACCAGCCGGCGGGCGCTGGAGATGAAACAACGGATTCATTCCGTCACATACGAACTGACTGGCAGCGAACTCATAGCCCTGCTGAAGGAATCCAGGGAGATCAAGGAACTGAAACCTTTATTTAACAGGGCCCAGAAGAGATCGTTGTATTACTGGGGCCTGTATACGGGCAGGGATGAATATGGCTATGTCACCTTCAGGCTTCAACGGATCTCAGAAACAGCAGACGATCCGGTAACCTGCTATCAGACCAAAAAAGAAGCGCGGGAGGCGCTTACCCGGATGGTGGAAAAACACTGGCTCTGCCAGAAACTGAGCGGACTCTACCAGACGGATGGGGCGTGCTTCCATTACAGCATCAGGCAGTGCAACGGAGCATGCATTCAGCATGAAGCGGTGACCGCATACAACAAGCGGGCAGAGGCGCTGCTTGACAGTTTGAAGCTGGACCGTGGAAATGTTCTGATCATTGACAGGGGAAGAGAGCCCGAAGAACGGAGTCTGGTCCGGATCGAAAAAGGCATGTACCTGGGTTATGGCTACATTTCGGTGAATAATGCTTATCTGGGAATTGAGCAGATGCTTGACAGTATTCAACCTTCACTGGATAACAGGGATGTACGCCAGATCCTTAAGAACTGGCTCAGGAACAACCGGGTCGAGAAAATGCTCTACTATTGATCTATTTTTCCAGGTCTTCCAGGTTCTCCAGCCCGGGCATATCCAGCCCTGAAGCAAGTTTGGAGATGCTTTCCAGGTCAATATCTCCCTGGATGGCAATCAAAACATCCTCCCCATCCCCGCTCACGATCAACAGAAATTCAATGATCCTTCCCCCCTCCTCTCTTGCCAGGAAAAGTACTTCTTCTTCCTGCTCCTTCACGACCATCATTTCCTTGTATTCTTCCCTTGGAAGCATATGGATGAGTTCCTTCCCAAAAGCTGTCGAGCCTTGTTCCTGGGTCAGGATCTTGATTGAATTGATCCCCGCTGTGGCCTTTTTGAATTCATTAAATTCCGGGTCATCGCTTTCCAGGTTGCTCAGCATATTGAACATGTAACTTGAGATATACACGGTGGTATAGCCCTCCTTCCCTGAATATTGATCAAATACCCTGTCCACGGCTGATTGCTGACTGAATGCGGTAAGTGTGCATAAGATCAACACCCCGCTGATAATTATCCGTCTCATGATGTATGTAATTAAGTTTTTATGCTATTGTCTGTCTATTTCTCTTACCCGCTGTAGCTGTCCAAGCAGGCTCAGTTCTTTGGTCCCTTTGTTGATCTTTGAAAGTTGCTGAAGCGGCTCAGCACTCTTCTGCACCTGTCGGATATGCCTGAGTTCTTCTGTGCCATCATTCAGTTTTTCAGAAACATACATCATGGCATTTCGGGCCTCTTCGTATGCTTCCACGGGATCTTCATAGGTATCCGACCATTCATTCGCGGCCAGGAATGAATGGGAATCATCCTGTCGTATGAAGAAGAGGTACACCGCGATCAGGATAAGCAGTCCTGCCGCAAGACCCGAGAGGGAAAAGACCGAGATCCTCCTGGTCCTGACCGCCCTCCGCTCTGCCTGATCGATGGATGCAATGATCTTCTGATCGAGGTCACCGGGCACAGACACTGCGTCATCCCCTGACTGAAAGGTCCGGAATAGTTCCTTGTCGGGTATAAATTCCTCAGGAACCTTGGTGGAAGCGAAATATTCATGAAGCTGTTTTTCTTCCTCCAGGGTCGTTTCCCCCCTGTAAAACCGTTCCAGCATTTTTCTCAACTGGGCTATGCTTTCCATGATGAATATTGTTTTTCAAGCATTTCACGCATTTGTTTCCTGGCTCTGGAAATGCTCACCCTGATGGCATTCACATTCATATTGACCATCTGTGAGATCTCCTCATAATCCTTTTCCTCCAGATGTCTCAGGTGGACCAGGGACCGCTGTGGCTCAGGCAGTGAATCAATGAGTGCGTGAATGACCGCTTTTTCCTCCTCTTTCTCCAGGTTGTTGTCCGGGTTAACAGACACATTCCCGGTTTCCAGCCGCTCACTTCTGAGGGCATGATGATTCACTTTCCTTCGCCGCAACTGGTCCAGACACAGATTCCGGGTTATCCGCACGCAAAGTGCCTCGATATTATCATAACCCGTCAGTTCGCTGCGCATCCCCCAGAGTTTCATATATACCTCCTGGACTATGTCCTCAGCCTCCTCCCGGTTGTTCATCAGGCGGAAAGCCATTCTGTACAACCGGGAGCTGTAAGGCATCACCATCAATTTGAAATCTGAGGCCTTCATACAGGGTCTGATCCACTATTTTAGAACATGTAAATTAATGAAAACTAAAGCGCAATATCAAAATCCTCCCCAAATGTCCCGGCCAGCCCCTCCAGATCGCTCATGCTGAAACTTCCGGTAATATGGATCAACACATTATCATCCCCTCCCACGATCAGCAGAAATTCACTGACCAGGTCTTTGTCGGCCTTCAGCCACATCCGAACGGTCTCTCCCCCGTCGTCCACGGTCATCAATTCTGCAAATTTGCTCACATCAAGGTCATTTTTGATCTCCTCATAGAAATTCACACCCTTCCAGCGTTCTTCATCCTCAATGGTGAGGATCTTTACACCCGCAATCTTATCCAGGGGTATATCGTGATCTTCCACGTCCTTGATCTCCATTGCTTTTACGATCTGGAAGAGTTCCGGACTGATCTGGACGGTGGTGATCCCTTCCTGGCCCTTGTACTTATTGAAAAGTTTGTCAACAGCGCTGTTCTGGGCACCCAAAAGTACCGGGAGGGAAGCGATTGCCAGTAATACACATACTCTTTTCATGATTTCCTGATTTGGTTAACAATTCATTTTTATGCTCTCTCTATAACCAGGACGAACAGCGTTGAAATTCATTACAGAAATATTGCTGAATAAAACAGTTTGCAGAAAAAATTATTGTTCCTATCTTTGCATCCGTTTTTGCCACAAACGGTAATAATAGGATGATTCAGTAGCTCAGCTGGCAGAGCACCTCCCTTTTAAGGAGGGGGTCCTGGGTTCGAGCCCCAGCTGGATCAC
>DSEO01000003.1 GCA_011056635.1 Bacteroides sp. | reverse complement strand
TGATCTCGGCCCCGTCCGCCGAAACCGGAAGCATCGGTGTGGAGATCAACGGGAAGGTCGTCTGGGCTGAAGGAAAGCCCGCAGAAACCAGGTCCGGCGAAGGGTCGGTGACCTGGAGCTGGCAGGTGAACGGGGAGGACACCCTGCTGCTGACCGTTGAAACCATGGAAGAGGGGCGCTACAGGATTGATCTGAGAACCGCCTCCGGAAGCGCCACCCGTTACTTCATCCACATGGCGGCGGCACCGGAAGCCTGGTTCACAGGCGTATTCGAGAGGGTGGTGGACGGGCACCAGAACAATTCCTGGGAGGAGGGGATCAGCACGGGACTGGGCCTGCGCGGTGAAAAGATGGATGTGAAACTGAAGCCCACGGTCTCCGCCTATGCACCCTTTTATATTTCATCGGAAAATTATTCCGTTTTTGTCCACGGCACCTGGCCCGGTTTCTTCGATTTCTGCAGCAGCTACCCCGGTCACGTTCAGGCTGCCTTTGAGGGGTCCGCCCTGGAAATGGTCCTTTCCACCGCAGCGGAGCCCATGGAACTGGTCCGCCGCCACGCCCTGGAAACGGGACCCTCCATCGTTCCCCCCGGATGGGCCTTCGGGCCCTGGCGCTGGAGGGATGAGCACTTCAACAAAAAGGAGTATTTTGACGGTACACCGGTACAAACACCCTACAACAGCGACCTGGCGGAAGATGTGATGCTGATGAAATTCTACGGTATTCCCTGCACGGCCCACTGGATCGACCGGCCGTGGGGACCCGGGGTGCGGGGATTTGACGACTATGAATTCGATCCGGACAGGTTTCCCCGCGCTCCGGAGATGATCCGCTGGCTCAACCGGAACGGGATCGAACTGATGATGTGGATCGGTCCCTTTGTGATGGGTGAACAGGCCGACTATGCGGAGGAAAATAATTATTACCTGGAGAGCAACATATGGAGGGACTCCAGGCAGATACTGATGGACTTCACGAATCCGGAAGCGGTGAAATGGTGGGGTGAGAACGGACCGGGCAAACTGGCCCGGATGGGCATCAAAGGGTTCAAGATGGATCGTGCCGACGGGGAAAAACTGCTGGATTCGCTGCATCTGTACACCTGGGAAGGCACCAGTTACCGGGAGAATTTCAATGACTATCCCCGCCAGTATGTTCGGGCGGCATACCAGGCCGTGGAGCCGGTGCTGGGAGATGATTTCATCCTGTTCCCCAGGGCCCAGTATACGGGCAGTGCCCGGTACGGGGGACTGTGGGCTGGAGACACCAACGGGAAGCCGGAGGGACTGCGTTCCGCGGTGATCGGGATGCAGCGGTGTGCCGTCATGGGATACCCCGTCTGGGGTTCCGACATCGGCGGGTACTGGGGCGAATTCAACCGCGAGACCTGTCTCCGATGGCTCGGTTTCGGCTGCTTCTCCCCACTCATGGAAACCGGTCCCACGCTGAACCGCGGGTTCTGGAACATCATCGAGGGGACCCGGCCCGATGAGGAACTGATCGCTACCTGGCGGCTCTATTCCAAAATCCGGATGGAGATCGCCCCCTATGTCAGGTCGCTGGCCATGGAGGCACGGGAGACCGGCACCCCCATCGCGCGCCCGCTCTTCCTGCAGTATCCCGGTCAGCCCGAAGCCTGGGACGACTGGCAGACTTACCTGCTGGGACCGGACCTGCTGGTGCATGTCATCTGGGAAAAGGGAAAGACCTCAGGGAGGCTCTACCTTCCCGAAGGGGAGACCTGGATCGATGCATGGGACCTTTCACAGGAATACGCGGGCGGACAATACCTGGAAGTGGAGGCCCCGCTATACCGGACCCCTGTCTTTATCAGGAAAGGATCGGCACTGGAGCTGGGCGACCTGGAGGCACTTTACGAGGAATCCCTCCTGTTGGCCGGAAAACCCTTCGACCTGTCCGAACTGGAGTTGCTGGAAATCTGGTAAATAGCCATACAACATGAACCAGCCACTGACCATTTTAATCGCCGCGGCTGGGATATTCCTGGCTTCCTGCGGACACAGGCCTCCTGTCACGGAAACCGGAGGCACCCATCCCATGCCCGGTGAATGGATCGACAGGGACACCGACCACAGGGTGGTCCGCCTCACCGGTCCTGATGGGGATCACCGGAGCTTTTACTTCCATAACAACCCGTTTATACCTGCCGCTTCCCCGGATGAGAACGATTTGATGGTCTATTACGGTTACGGCCCGGGCAGTACAAACGACCGGGAAGTCGACTTAAGGCCGCAGCGGCAGCTCTTTGCCATGGACGTGGAAACGGGCGGGTCCGTTCAGATCACCCGCCATCCGCTGCCCATTTCGGGCGAGATCGCCGGTAAGCGTCGGGAGGAGGTATTCTACCAGAGCGGTGACTCGGTCTTCTCCACCCATGTGCGCACCGGGGAGACAAAACCGGTGTTTGTGTTCCCGGACAGCATCCGGGGCCAGGTCACCACCCTGAACGCCGATGAAACGCTCCTGGCGGGTGTTTACAGCGGGGAGAAGAAGCTGGACCTCCTCCGCCGGATGCCGCGAAAAGGGGACTACTTTACGGCGATCTTCGAGGCAAGGCTTCCCCATACCCTTTTCATCATCGATCTGGAGAACAGCGAACTGCAAGAGATATTCACCGACACCGCCTGGCTGAACCACGTGCAGTTCTCCCCCACCGACCCAAACCTGCTCATGTTCTGCCATGAAGGTCCCTGGCACCTGCTCGACCGGATCTGGACCATCGGCATCAACGAGCGAGTCCCCCGCCTGATGCACCGCAGGACGGTGCACAGGGAGATTGCCGGGCATGAATTTTTCAGTCCGGACGGCAGAACCATCTGGTTCGACCTGCAGGTGCCCAGGGGAGAAACCTTCTACCTGGCCGGTGTTGATCTGGCCACGGGTGAGGAAAGAAGGTATGCCCTGACCCGAAATGAATGGTCCGTCCATTTCAACATCTCCCCCGGCGAAAAGCTATTTGCGGGTGACGGGGGCGATTCGTCACAGGTGGCACGGGCGCCGGACGGTATGTGGATCTATTTGTTCAGGCCGGAGGGGGACAGCCTGCAGGCCAGGAAACTGGTCAATATGAAAAACCACGACTACCGCCTCGAGCCCAATGTCCATTTCACCCCCGACGGGAAACGGGTCATCTTCCGGGCGGATTTCGGAAATGGGTCGCAGGTGTATGCTGTGGATGTGGCGCCTGGCCGGGGCGGCTGATTTCAACCTTTCCGGTACAAATTATTTATCTATCAAATAACTGAATCCCAGGGTGAATTCATTATTGTTTACTGCATCTATGTAGTTGAAGTAATAATCATCGTATTTACGGTGTAGATAGGTGATTGAGAGACTGAGTTTGTCTTTGAACAGGTATTCTCCCCTGAAATAATACATATTCAGGGGGAGTGTTGTCCCTATCCTTATTCCGGATCCGTTTTTCAATCCAAATCCCGTACCCAGGCTCAGGTCCCATAGTGCAGACGGCAAAGGTTCGGGAAAACCATATGAGAACTTCAGCCGGGCATCCATCCACTCGTAGGGACCAAGGCGTGCCAGAAAGCCGGGCATCACAGGTGTTATTTTATGATTCTTATCCGGTTCCAGGTGTGAATCATAGGATGAGAGGGGGATATATGGAACATATCCGATTTTTACATCGGCACCCAAGCCCAGCCAGTGCCAGTTGTATTCAGCGAACGGACTGGCGATCACCAGTGGACTGGTCACGGACCGACCTGTCGATATATTTTTCTCGGTAAAGGCGCCCCCTGTCAGATAGCCTCCGTACCTGTAATGCCGGTAGCCTTTCCATCCGGTGACCGAATAACCGGCACCGACTGAATAGTAATTATTCTCGTACTCAATCCAGTCATATACTGTACCACAATAACTTGAATGCGGATTATAGCGTATCTTGTTGAAGTAATGTCCCCATGCGGTCCCGGCACTGATCCTGCGTTCCTGAATGAAGGCAGTATCTCCCTCCGGATATGTCTGCGATATCAGCAGTACAGGAAGTAAAAGCAACAGGACCGCTGCAGGTCTCAGGCGGGGTAGAGGAATATCACGCAGCAGGAACGGCACCATCAGAATTGTGGTGACCAGGAACCTGATGTTAAATGCCATCAGCTCTTCATTGGAGAATGCACGATGCAATGCGATAAAGCAGAGTGTGATAAGGAGCACCACACCGGGGGCAACAAACACAGGAAACCCTTCCCCCGCTTCCGTTCGGGCTGTCCGGACCCTGCGCTCCCATCGCAGGAAAAATGACAGGCAGATGATTGTAATGATCAGGCAGAACCATTGTAACAGTTTGAGCCCTGCAACCACATCCCCTCCGACAATTGTTGCCTGCCGGTCAGTAAAAAATTCGAGTATGAACCTGAAAAGAAACAACAGACCCAGTGAAAGAAAGACAACGGATCTGGGGTTCCTTAATTTATTTCTGCAAAACAATACTGAAGCGGTGATTGCCAGGTAGGCAAAGATCTGGTAAACCTGCACGGGATGCACGGGGAGGGAGCAGGCCGAACCACTGCTGATCAGGCCTGAAACAAGATGATCGTGATACGGGATGGTCCCGGCTGCATAGGATATTCCCCAGGGCAACCCGGTGACAGTTCCGAAACAGCATCCGGAAAGCAGGCATCCTGCTTTCTGAATGGCCAGGCCAATGGGCAGCACCCAGGCATATAAACGCAGCACAGGCCGGGTGAAGCCCAGGGCCCTTTTTGCCAGTAAAACACCTCCCAGGGCAAAGCAGAGGCCCCCCAGTGCAAATCTGTGAAAAGTCCCCGGCCAGGTACCATCTTTCAGGAGTGCTGACCATTCATCCAGGGTAAAAGTCGAGAACCTGGTCCCGGCCAGGAAGAAGAACGAGGCGACCATCATCATGGCCAGCCATCGGGTCATATGATACTTATTCCTGATCCCTGTGATCAAAAGGATCAGAAAAGGAACGATAAATCCGATCTGGTAGAAAAGGAGGAAGGAGTTGTAGGCCCCGGGCCTGCTGATAACAATGAAGCTCTCGTTCATGGCCCCTGGTCTTGGCTTACTTAATGTATTATGCAAAAGTATTACCGTACAGGTGCCTTGTCAATGATTTTTAAAGATATTTCTTATATTCATCAATAATTTTTTATCGGTGAAATTATTTAGTTGTATATCATGAAGATGCTGATCGAACACGCAAGACTATTCTTGCTTCCCACCCTGCTGATCCTCCTGCCCGCCTGCGGTCCGGGCAGCCAGGAACTCATGCCCCGGGATGAGATCCTGGAAACCATGACCCGCACCAATGCCTATTTCATGGAGAAATGGCCGGACGTGGGAAAAAGGCTTGTGACCGACCGTGACCGGGCCAGCAATATCTGGACACGTGCGGTGTATTACGAAGGCCTCATGGAGCTTTACCGGCTCGATCCACGACCTGCTTATTATGATTATGCGGTCAGGTGGGGGGAATTCCATGAGTGGAACCTGCGGGACGGGGAGACCTACACCCGGAATGCAGACAACCAGTGTGCCGGGCAGACCTACCTGGACCTGTTCCTGATCGATCCCCAACCCGGGCGCATGTATTATATCAAAGCTTCCATCGACAGCATGATGGCTACGGACAAAATCGACGACTGGGACTGGATCGATGCGCTCCAGATGGCCATGCCGGTGTTTGCCAGGCTCGGGGTGATCACAGGCGACAATGCCTACTTCGACCGGATGCATGCAATGTACCTGTTCACCAGGAACGAACACGGGGAGAACGGATTGTACAACCCGGAGGAGGGTCTCTGGTGGAGGGATGCAGATTATGATCCGCCCTATACCGATCCCAACGGGGAGGATTGCTACTGGTCCCGCGGAAACGGATGGGTCCTGGCAGCCCTGGTCCGCGTGATCGACCTGCTGCCCGAAGGCCATCCCTGTATGGAGGAATACCTGTCCACCTACCGGCAGATGTGTGAGGCCCTGGTCAAAGTGCAGCGCAAAGACGGGTTCTGGAACGTAAGCCTTCATGATCCGGGGAATTACGGGGGACCGGAAACCACGGGGACGGCCCTGTTCGTTTACGGCATGGCCTGGGGGATCAACCGGGGAATCCTTCCTGCGAAGGAATACCTCCCGGTTGTG
>DSEO01000002.1 GCA_011056635.1 Bacteroides sp. | reverse complement strand
GAATAGATCGTCGCGGCTTCCGGGCACCGTTCCGGATTCACCAGGTCGTAGCAATCCATCGCCTCGCCCACTGTTTTTCCGTCCACCCGGATCAGGTCCCTCCGGATCAATCCGCCCCGGTCCAGTTCGGCCATGATACCCAGGATCCCTCCCGCCCTGTTCACATCCTCCACATGATATGCAGCGCTGGGAGCCACCTTGCACAGAACGGGCGTGATCCGAGATAACCGGTCAATGTCCTTCATGGTAAAGTCAACTCCTGCCTCGTGGGCGATGGCAAGCAGGTGCAGGACCGTATTGGTGGATCCGCCCATGGCAATGTCAAGTGTCATGGCATTCTCGAATGCGCCGAAAGAGGCTATGCTGCGGGGCAGGACCTGCTCATTGCCCGCTTCGTAATAGCTGCGGGTGTTTTCAATGAGCTGACGGGCGGCCCTCGTGAACAAGTTTATTCTTTCCCGGTGGGTGGCCACAACCGTCCCGTTCCCCGGAAGGGCCAGTCCAATGGCCTCGTTCAGACAGTTCATGGAATTGGCCGTGAACATCCCCGAACAGGAGCCGCAGGTAGGACAGGCCAGTTTCTCAATCCTGGCCAGCTGCGCATCACTTACATTGTCGTCTGCGGCCATGACCATGGAATCGATCAGATCGTACGCTCCATTTTCGTCCCTTCCCGCTTCCATGGGTCCGCCCGATACAAAAATAACCGGGATATTGAGGCGCATGGCCGCCATCATCATTCCCGGCGTGATCTTGTCACAGTTGGAGATACAGAACAATGCATCCACCTTGTGTGCATTAACCATATATTCAATGCTGTCGGCGATCAGGTCCCTTGATGGAAGTGAATAGAGCATTCCGTCGTGTCCCATGGCGATCCCGTCATCGATGGCAATGGTATTGAATTCGGCAGCGAAATAGCCTGCCTCCTCAAACACTTTTTTCACCTCCTGTCCGATCTGATGAAGATGGACATGACCGGGAACAAACTGGGTAAAGGAATTGGCGATGCCGAAGATCGGTTTCCCGAACTGCGATTCCTTCATGCCGTTGGCACGCCAGAGGCTTCTGGCTCCCGCCATCCGCCTTCCCATGGTACTTGTCTGACTCCGATACTGATTTTTCATTGCTTCCTCCTGTAAACTGAAGAAGCCATCCTCTTTTCTGAGAATGGCTTCTGCTTATTTTTCTGACATATACCACCCTCAGGTCTTCACCGGAAGTACCAGTACCACCACGAGGATTATATGCAGCATGCAGTTTCTCATATGTTCTATAACATGTGCCAAATATAGGGATAAAATCAACACACCAAAACTTTTCTGAAAAAAAAATGAGATTTATTCAAATACCTCCTCCAGTTCTTTTAAGGGAATCTTCCATGGAGCGGGAAAAAGGATAACTTTGCCACATGGAAGAAGAGAGAAAACGGTTCATTTACAGCATGGTGTTCCCCGCTTTTTTCCTTTTCCTGATCTGGGTGATAAAATTTTTTGAGATGACCATGGACCTCTCTTTTGTGGAAGGAGGGGTCTACCCCAGGAGAGCAAGCGGACTGAAGGGAATTCTTTTTTCCCCTTTGATCCATGGTGACTGGAAACATTTGCTGGATAATTCCCTGCCTGTCTTTATTCTGAGCCTGGCCCTGTTTTACTTCTACAGGGACATTGCCTTCAGGATCTGGTTCCTGATCTATTTCATATCGGGAATTCTGCTCTGGGGAATTGGCCGGCAGGCCTACCACATCGGATCCTCCGGGATCATATACGGGCTGGCGGCATTTCTCTTCATCAGTGGGATCATCAGAAAGGTGAGAAGCCTGATGGCCATCTCCCTGCTGGTGGTTTTCTGGTACGGGAGCCTGGTGTGGGGACTCCTGCCATTCGATTTTAAAGTTTCCTTTGAAGCGCATCTCACAGGTGCGGTATCCGGAGTACTGCTGTCGGTGTTCTACAGGGACCAGGGACCGGCGCCCGAGAGAACCACACTCGAAGATGAGCCGGATGATCTGGAGCATCAGAACGGACTGAACGGGCAGGACGGGCAGGATGCAGCGGATGAAAAATGGAAGGACGACGGATAAGGGAAGGAATTCCCCGTTGGCAATCAGGTATCAACGTGCGGATTGTTGTCTGTCATTTGATCCCGCAGCGCGGCCCAATTTTCCCTGAGCAGGGAGAACAGATGCTCATCCAGCAGCTTTCCCTGCTTCATTACCGCTTTTCTGTGAATGGCTTCCCGGATAAAACCATTTTTCTCAAGCACCCGCATGGACGGAACATTGTGTTCATAGATGGAGGCGTAGATCCGGAGCCACCGGGTATGGGTGAAGGCATAATTCACCAGCACTCCAACGGCATCAGAAATGATCCCCCTTCCCCAGAATTTCTCCGCAAGCCAGTAACCCAGCTCTGCATTGTAGCGGTATACGTCCTTCATTCCGTGAAGCCCGATTCCTCCTGCCGCCTCACCCTCCACCTCGATGGCCAGGATCATATCCGATTTGTTCTCACTGATCATCTTCAGCCATTGCCTGGCATCTTTCAGGGTATAGGGATAAGGAAATCCATCCCTGAGGTTCACTGAAATTCTGGGATTATTGGCATGACTCGCCAGCGACATGGCATCGGCCGCATCCCACGGACGGAGCAGGTATTTTTCCCTGCGGATGGAGGGCAGGTGCATCTATTGAATATTTTGCACTAATTTTGCGCGAATGACAACCAATCTTGCTCGCGGACAATCACAAAGATATGTTCATTAAATTATATGAGCAAAATCCGGATCCGAGGCAGATCCAGCGGGTGGTACAGTTGCTCGAAGATGGAGGGGTGATCATCTATCCCACAGATACGGTTTACGGGATGGGATGTGATATATTCAAAGCACGGGCAGTGGAGCGTGTTGCCCGCATCAAGGGGATCAGGCCCGATAAGGCCAGGTTTTCTTTCATCTGTTCCGATCTGAGCCACCTTTCTGATTATGCCAGGCAGGTGGACAACAGCACCTTCAAACTGATGAAATCCTGCCTTCCCGGTCCGTTTACATTCATCCTCAACGCAAGCAGCCAGGTCCCCAGGACCATCAAACAGCGGCGGAAGACAGTGGGGATCCGCATCCCGGACAATCAGACCATCCTGGAGATCGTCCGCAGCCTGGGGCATCCCATTCTGACCACCTCCCTGAAGGAGGATGACCGGATCCTGGAATATCCAACCGACCCGGAACTCATTTTCGGGGAATACGGTGACCTGGTGGATGCGGTCATTGACGGCGGTTACGGAGGGGTGATCCCGTCCACCGTGGTGGACTGTACCGGCGAGACGCCTGTCGTGATCAGAGAAGGGCTGGGAGTACTGGACTACAGCAATGAATAACCTTCAAATCAACTAAACCCAAATCAGATGAAAAAGGTAATACAGGAATTTCTGGATGGCAAAAAGGTAGCCATTGCCGGAGCATCCAACAAGGATGATAATTTCGGCAAATCGCTGATGAAGGAGTTCGTTAAACTGGGGTACACGGTCTATCCGGTCAATCCGCGCTGCGATGAAGTCGACGGGACGCCCTGCCTGGCAACGGTAAAAGACCTGCCCGCCGAAGTTGAAAACCTGATTTTGGTGGTTCCACCCTCCCTTACAGATGAAATTGTGGACCAGAGCGTGGGCACTTCCATTCGCAGGGTCTGGATGCACAGGAGCCTGGGACGGGGTGCCGTTTCAGAAGATGCCATTGAAGTATGCAGAAAGCACGGGATCGAAGTGGTTCACGGGTTCTGTCCCATGATGTTCTACGGGAAGGGTATGCACAAATTCCACCTGTGGATCAGGGAGACCTTCGGGAAAGTGCCCGCGGAATACCGTGCATAAAATGACCATCACCCGGCGGGACTGATCCGTTACAGATGCAGGGTTACTTTTTCCAGAACAAGGGGGAAAAGATGACCAGCACCGTGAACAGCTCAAGCCTGCCCACCAGCATCAGAAAGGACAGGTACCATTTCCCGGCCGTGTGGATTTCGGCATAATTGAGGCTCGGGCCCACGTCCCCGATCCCGGGACCGATATTTCCCAGGGTGGCGGCCACGGTGCCCAGGGCCGTATCCAGGTCACAGCCCAGGATCGACATCACCGCAATGGAGATGACGGCGATCATCGCATAAAAAGCCAGGAATGCCAGCACATTGGTCACTATGCTCTCTCCCACCGCCATCCGGTTGAGCCTAACCGGGATGACTGCATTGGGATGGATCATCCGCTTCAGCTCCTGGGTGCTGTTTTTGAACAGTATCACGATCCGCATGATCTTGGGACCGCCCCCGGTGGATCCCGCCGAACCCCCGAAGAACATGATAATAAAAATGATTACCACCAGGGCAGGAGTCCAGTTCAGGTAATCCACCGTGGTAAAACCGGTGGTGGTCAGGATGGAAACCACCTGGAAAAGTGAATCCCTGAAGGAGATCTGTAAACCGCTTTCCGAAGTAAGCAGAAGACCGGCTGTCACCATCAGGGTAAATCCTGCAATGAACCCGATATACCATTTGAATTCCTCGTTGGCCCAAATCTTCCTGAACCGGCCGTGCATGGCGAAATAAGAAAGGGTAAAGTTGGTACCGGCAAGGAACATGAAAAAAATGATGACGTAGTGGATGTAGGAAGAGTCCCAGTGGGCAATGCTTGCCTGCTTTGTGGAATACCCCCCGGTGGCCATGGTGGTGAAGGAATGGCACAGGGCATCAAAGAGGCCCATCTTGCCCGCCCAGAGGAGCAGCGTTTCACTCAGGGTGAAGATCAGATAGATCATCCAGAGCCGCTTGGCGGTATCCTTTACATGGGGATGCAGTTTATCCGGTGTGGGACTCGGGACCTCAGCGGCAAAAAGCTGCATTCCTCCAATGCCCAGGAAAGGCAGGATGATCAGGGTCAGCAGAATGATCCCCATTCCCCCGAGCCACTGGATCAGGCTTCTCCAGAACAGGATCCCGTGCGACAGTTCCTCAATGTTGTTGAGAACACTGGCTCCGGTTGTGGTAAAACCCGATATGGTTTCAAAAAATGCATCTGTAAAAACGGGGATCGATCCGGTGAGTAAGAACGGGAGGGTCCCGAACAGCGAGAAGAGAAACCAGCTGCCGGCGACGATCAGATAGCCGTCGCGCCGGTCAATCTCAAAATCAGATTTCCTGTTTGCCAGGTAAGCCACCATTCCGCTTCCGGCGGTAATGGCTCCCGAAAGCAGGAAATGCAGGCTGTCAGATTCTCCGAAAATGAGAGCGACCGGGATGGAAAGCCACATGAAGAAACCCTCGGTGACAAGCACAATTCCGAATATGCGGATAATGATCCGGAAATTAAACATAGCGGCTGTCAGTTAAAGAACTTACCGATGGTATGGATCACACCGGGCAAAGCAAAGACGATGACCCGGTCATAAGGCTTGATCTGTGTATCGCCCCGGGCAATGAATGCATTCTTTCCCCGGATCACGCCTCCGATAATGGCTTCTTTGGGAAATTCAATTTCAGCCAGGGTGCCCTCGGTGGCGGGGGCATCCGGTTTGACCACATACTCCATTACCTCGGCCTCCGTACCGGTCAGGCATTTGATGCTGGAAACCTCCTCCGACATGGTGAACCTGAAAATCCTGCTGGCGGTGATCAGCTTCTTGTTGATGATGGTGTTCACTCCGATATTTTCCGCCAGCTGGATGTAATCCATGTTCTCCACCTCGGCGATGGTCCGCTTCACACCCATCTGTTTGGCCAGGAGACAGGAAAGGATATTGGTCTCCGAGTTGCCGGTCACCGCAATAAAGGCATCCATTTTATTCAGCCCCTCCTGTCTGAGCAGGCTGAGGTCTGTCCCGTCCCCATTGATCACCAGTGTGTTATTCAACTTGTTGGACAGCATGTAACTCTTCTGCCTGTCGATCTCTATTAATTTCACATAATGCTGGTTACCCAGGGAGTCCGCTGTTTTCCATCCGATCCTGCTGCCTCCCAGGATCATGATATTCCTTACCTCGAACTGCTTCTTTCCCGAGTATTTATAGAGCTCTTTCAACCCTGTCTTGCTGCTGATCACATAGACCATATCATCCACCTCAAAGCGGTCATCCCCCTTGGGTACCAGGGTACGCCCGTGCCTGGTGATGGCCACCGCCCGGTATTCAAAG
>DSEO01000004.1 GCA_011056635.1 Bacteroides sp. | reverse complement strand
TTACCCTTTTTTTACAGGTTTCATATACCATTATATATGAGGTGTTTATGGTGGTATGAAAAGCGTCCGGGGATAAGGAAAGTTGCCAAATTTAATTTTAGTACCAAACCTGTGACTTCCGGTTTTGCCTGAATGGGGGGTACTGTTGTTGACTTCCTGTCGGGGATAGAAACAGGAAGCAGATCAAAGCCTGCGGTCCTGGGATCTGCGCCTAGGGATTACCCATTTCCGCGTATTCATTTTGCTGATTGTTGGCCCTGCGGGACTCCAGGTAAGCGTGAAGGAGTTCCCTGTCAGGATCCCTGGTCGTTTCAGCAGGCCGGTCCCCGGTGAAATCCCCCGCTGCGGGCCGGTCACGCCTGGGTACGGAGTAAAGAGAATTGACCGCATAGTGAAAGGTAATGGGTACGATCCAGCTCTTATCACCCAGCATCCCCAAACGGCCGATCACCGTCCGCACCCTGTGCCGGAAGAAGAATCCAGGCAGGGAAGTGACGAATACGGAAACAGGGATAATCACCATCAGCAGCCGGACGATCCCCAGGTGGCGAAGCGACCAGGACAGCAGGATGATCGACAGGTTAAAGGTCAGGATCAGGAGGGTCGACTGCAAATGATTGAACCCAAGCAGCAACAACTTGTGATGGATGTGCGACCGGTCCGGTGCAAAAGGTGATTTGCCGGCCAGGATCCGCACTGTGAACACCCGCAGGGTGTCAATCATCGGGACTATCAGTATGGCAAAAGCGAACGCAGGGGCCGGGAATCCATCCGGGACCGCGGTTGCGGTGAGGGAACTTTCCAGGAACCTGACTGTAAAAACGGACACGATCATTCCCAGGATCAGCGATCCAGTATCCCCGAGGAAGATCTTGTTTTTCCTGCCGAACACATTGAACCGGAAAAAAGCCAGCAACGCACCCACCACCGTGTAGCAGAAGGCCGCATAGTTATAATCCCCGATCAGGAGAAACCAGACACCCAGGGTGGAAATGGTCAGCATCCCCACCCCTGCCGCCAGTCCGTCGATCCCGTCGATCAGGTTGAACCCGTTGATGATCACCACGAAAACAAAGATCGTGAAGAGAATGCTGGCCACATACGGGATGTCGCCGATCCCCAGGAATCCGTTGAAACTGGTGATGCGGATGTCGCCAAGCACGGCCACCGTGCCAATGGCAAAGATTTCACCCAGCAGCTTATTTTTCGCGCTGATGTTGACCATGTCATCCTTGATCCCAACGAAAAAGAGAATGATCAGTCCGACAATGATAAATTTCAATTCATGTCCGAAGTTCTGGGTCCCGAACAGCGTGGTGGGCACAAGCATCCCGAAGAATACCGCCGCGCCGCCCAGGGTGGGGATCTCCGTGGAATGCGATTTCCTGTGATCCGGCTGGTCAAACAGCTTTTTTACGCCGGAGATCTTGATGATCGAGGGAACCGCAACACAGGTTGCTGCAAATGCCACCGCAAAACTGGTAAGCAACAGGAACCAGACCGGTGCGTTCAGACTGAAGTGACCGACTGATACAACCATGGTCTGTAATAAATTAGATTTTGAGAAAATTTATAAACCCATGGCTTCTTTTCATCGATCATATTCCTGTTATTTTTTAAATCTGACTTCATTTCAGGGTCGTAACGGATGCAATCTTATCACTTAAAAATGTTAAATGAAGCCTTCAACCCGGATTTAACAGAATTTTAGGATTTCCTGCTGATCAGCCACATACCGGTGAACATGATCGCGCCGTTGACGATCAGCAGCTCGAAGCCGAACCGGTAGCCGTGGAAGAGCGATTCGGAGAAATGGCTCAGCAGGAAGGAAAGGACAGGGGAAAGGATGGCCAGGAGGGGGACCCACCGGTCGCGCACCTGCCGGCGGGTGAAGAGCCCGAATGCATAGAGCCCCAGCAGCGGTCCGTAGGTATAGCCGGCCACCCGGAAAATGGCCGAGATCACGTTCTCGTCATTGATGGCCCGGAAAAGCAGGATCACCAGTCCCAGCACCACAGAGATGCCCAGGTGGACCCACCTGCGGGTGCGGGTGAGTTTGCGGTCCCCGTCGCGGTACTCGCCGAGGTCCTCGCCGTGGTCCCTGCCGCGGTCCCTGCCGCGGTCCGCTTCCAGGATGTCCACGGTGAAGGAAGTGGTCAGTGCGGTAAGCGCCGAATCGGCACTGGAATATGCCGCGGCGATCAGGCCCACGATAAAAAACACCCCCACCACCCCGGGCAGGTAACCACCGGTGGCGATCAGGGGGAAAAGATCGTCCGTGGCCTCCGGAATGGGGATCCCCCTGAACCGGGCGAAATGGATCAGCACCGCCCCCAGGAAAAGGAAGAGGAGGTTCACGGGGACCAGCAGGAGGCTCATCAGGTACACGTTCTTTTTGGCCTCCCCGATGTTCCGGCAGCTCAGGTTCTTCTGCATCATGTCCTGGTCCAGTCCCGTCATCACCACCGCAATGAAAGCACCGCTCAGGAAGTGCTTCACAAAATGGTTCTCCATCTGCCAGCTGTCAAAGATCCAGATGCGGGATTCTTCCCCCGCGGCCACCCTGCCGATCATCTCCCCCAGGGAAAGGTCCATTGATTTTGTGATCAGGATAATGGAGACCACCAGGGCTGCAAGCATGGATAAGGTCTGCAGGGTATCGGTCCAGATGATGGTCTTGATCCCCCCGCGGTTGGTGTACAGCCAGATCAGGCCGATGGTCACGATCACCGTCACCCAGAACGGCACCCGCCATGCGTCGAACAGGGTCAGCTGCAGCACACCGGCCACCAGGAACAGCCTGAAGGAAGCGCCGATGATCCTGGAAAGCAGGAAGAAGGAAGCCCCGGTCTTGTAGGAGTACCTTCCGAAACGGCCTTCCAGGTAGGTGTAGATGCTGGTCAGCTGAAGCCTGTAATAGAGGGGCAGCAGGATGTTGGCGATCACCGCGTATCCCACCAGGTAGCCCAGGACCATCTGCATGTAGGAAAACTGGCTGTCTACCACCCAGCCGGGCACCGAGATGAAGGTCACCCCGGAAAGAGAAGCCCCCACCATGCCGAATGCCACCACCGGCCAGGGAGATTTGCGCTCGCCCAGAAAGAAGGCCGCGTTCCCCGCCCCCCGTCCCGATCGCCAGGAGATCAGCAGCAGGAGCAGGAAATAGGCTGCAATGACGGATATGATGAGTTCGGGGGACAAGGCGACTTCAAATTTGAATAAAAAGTCAGGAAGATTAAAATAATTCCCTGTGTAATATTAATTTTGGTGGTCCGGCCAAGAAATTATGCAATGAAGCACACCTACTCGTCAAAATTGCTGGAGGATGCCGTGGAGGAGTTTGCAACCCTGCCGGGTATCGGGAAAAAGACGGCCCTAAGGCTGGTGCTGCACCTGCTGAAACAGGACGACCGGGATGTGGAGCGGTTCGGCAACACCATTTTGCGCATCAAGCAGGAGATCATCACCTGCCGGGTGTGCCACAACATCTCCGACACCGAGGTCTGCCATATCTGCGCAGACCGGTACCGTGACAAATCGACCATCTGCGTGGTGGAATCCATCCGGGACGTGATGTCCATCGAGAACACCCAGCAATACAGCGGGGTATACCACGTGCTGGGAGGGATCATCTCCCCCATGGACGGCATCGGTCCCGCCGACCTCACCCTGGATTCGCTGGAAGCACGAGTGAAGAGCGGCGAATGCAGGGAGGTCATCCTGGCCCTGAGCACAACCATGGAGGGCGATACAACCAATTTCTATATCTACAGGAGACTGAAAGAATACCCGGTCACCATCTCCACCCTTGCCCGGGGTGTGGCCATCGGGGATGACCTGGAATATGCCGACGAAGTGACCCTGGGCCGGTCCATCCTCAACCGCACCTCCTTCGAGGATACCTTTAAAAAGATGGGGGGATAACCACTTACAATACACAGGAATGGAACTCAGGAACAACCAGTATGTGATCGACGGGGTCCCGGTGACAGCCATCGCCGAAAAATACGGTTCCCCGCTTTATATCTACGAATCAGCCCGGATGATCAGTCAGTATCAACGGATGACCGGTGCATTCAAAGACGCCAGGGTGCGGATCCATTATGCCTGCAAGGCGCTGACCAACATCAATGTGCTCAGGCTGTTTTGCCGGCTGGGGGCGGGACTGGACGCGGTTTCCATGCAGGAGGTGAGACTGGGACTGAAAGCGGGCTTTAACCCGCAGGACATTCTCTACACCCCGAACTGCGTCTCCATCGAAGAGATCGAGGAGGCGGTGGAGACCGGGGTGCGGATCAACATCGACAACATCTCCATCCTGGAGGAATTCGGCATCAAGCACGGGAAGGAGGTGCCCGTATGCATCCGCATCAATCCGCACATCATGGCCGGATCCAATCACAAGATCTCCACCGGGCACATCGACTCCAAGTTCGGGATCTCCATCTACCAGATGCCGCACGTGCACCGCATTGTGGAGACCAACGGGATGATCGTGGAGGGGATCCACATGCATTCCGGGTCCGACATCCTGGATGTGGAAGTGTTCCTGCGGGGTGCGGAGATCCTTTTCGAGACCGCCCAGAGCTTCCGCGATCTGCAGTATGTGGATTTCGGGAGCGGGTTCAAGGTGGCCTACCGGGTGGATGACGTGGCCACCGACATCGAGGCGCTGGGAGAGCACCTGACCCGGCGGTTCAACCAGTTCTGCCAGGATTACGGGAGGGATCTGACCCTGCTGTTCGAACCGGGGAAATTCCTGGTGAGCGAGGCGGGTTATTTCGTGGCCAGGGTCAATGTGGTCAAGCAGACCACCTCCACGGTGTTTGCGGGGGTGGACTCGGGGATGAACCATTTCATCAGGCCCATGTTCTACGATGCCTACCATGAGATCATCAATGTGAGCAAGCCGGAGGGAAAGACCCGGATCTACGCGGTGGTGGGCTATATCTGCGAGACCGACACCTTCGGGTGGAACCGAAAGATCACCGAGATCTCGGCGGGGGATTACCTCCTGTTCAAAAATGCCGGGGCCTACTGCTTTGCCATGTCCTCCAACTACAACTCCCGCTACCGGCCGGCCGAGGTGATGGTCCACCGGGGGAAGGACTACCTGATCCGCAGGCGGGAGGAGATGGAGGACCTGACCCGGAACCAGGTGGAGGCGGACCTCGGCTTTGCCGATGTGGATACAAAAGATTGACTGGTCACCCTCTTATGAATACATTTATGCTTGATTCTCTGACATGGACCTCTCTGTTGTAATCGTCAACTATAATGTGAAGCACTTTCTGGAGCAGTGCCTGCATTCGGTAAGGCGGGCGATGGAAGGACTGGAAGGGGAGGTCTTCGTGGTGGACAACAACTCGGTGGACGGGTCGGTGAGCGAGATCCGCCACAAATTCCCGGAGGCGGAGATCATCGAGAACAATGAGAATGTGGGATTCAGCAGGGCCAATAACCAGGCCATCCGGAAAGCCCGGGGCCGCTATGTGCTCCTGCTCAATCCCGATACGGTGGTGGAAGAGGACACCTTCCGCAAGTGCGTGGAATTCATGGACAGTCACCCCGACGCCGGCGCCCTGGGCGTGAAGATGATCGACGGCAAGGGAGAGTTCTTACCCGAATCCAAGCGTTCGCTTCCCACGCCCGAAGTCTCCTTTTACAAGATGTTCGGCCTTTCCTCCCTGTTCCCCCGTTCGCGCCGGTTCGGGAAATACCACCTGGGGTACCTGGACCGGGATGAGATCCACCGGGTGGATGTGCTGGCCGGGGCGTTCATGTTCATCCGCAGAGAGACCCTGGACAAGACCGGGTTGCTGGACGAATCCTTCTTCATGTACGGGGAGGACATCGACCTTTCCTACCGGATCACCCGGGCCGGGTACAAAAATTACTACTTCCCGGAAACCACCATCATCCATTACAAGGGTGAAAGCACCAGGAAGGGAAGCCTGAACTACGTCAGGATGTTCTACCAGGCGATGATCATTTTTGCCGGGAAACATTTCACCTCCCGAAGGGCGCGGACCTTCCGCATCCTGATCAACCTGGCCATTTATTTCAGGGCGGCGCTCTCCGTCGCCCGCAGGTTCCTGGGTAAGATCTACCGGCCCCTGCTGGATGCCACGGTGATCTTCCTGGGATACCTTTTCCTGCTTCCCGTCTGGGAACAGGTGCGCTTCGACATGCCCGGCTACTACCCGCCC
>DSEO01000005.1 GCA_011056635.1 Bacteroides sp. | reverse complement strand
GTCGATCTTTCCTTCCAGCAGGTTCCCGGTGGACCCGTTGAGCGAGATCCAGTCACCTTCCTTGAATACTTTTCCATCCACCGTCATGGTACGGGCCTTGTAATCGATCTTTACCGCTCCGGCGCCGGATACACAACATTTACCCATTCCCCGGGCCACCACAGCAGCATGGGAGGTCATTCCCCCGCGTGCGGTCAGGATCCCCCTGGCAATGTTCATCCCTTCCAGGTCCTCCGGAGAGGTTTCGGTACGGACCAGGATAGAATCCGGGTATTTCCCGGCTTCGTCTGCAAAAAATACAATCTGGCCTGTGGCTGCTCCGGGTGAAGCGGGCAATCCCTGTGCCAGTACCCTTGCATTGGACAGTGCCTTCTTTTCAAATACGGGATGAAGCAGTTCATCCAGCCTGGACGGTTGCTGACGCAGCAGCACGGTCCTTTCATCGATCTTTCCTTCACGCAACAGGTCCATGGCAATTTTCACCATGGCCGCACCCGTGCGCTTCCCGTTCCGGGTCTGTAGCAACCAGAGTTTGCCTTCCTGGATGGTGAATTCCAGGTCCTGCATATCTTTGTAATGGTCCTCCAGCTTTTGCTGGATATCGTTCAGTTCGGCATATACGTCGGGCATTTTTTCTTCCAGTGAAGGGTATTTACTGGCACGCTCCTCCTCTGAAACCTTGGCCAGTCTGGCCCACCGCAGTGATCCTTCCCTGGTGATCTGCTGGGGAGTCCTCACTCCTGCCACCACGTCCTCACCCTGTGCATCGATCAGGTATTCCCCGTTGAAGATATCTTCACCGGTCCCCGCATCCCGGGTGAATGCAACACCTGTACCGGATGTTTCACCCATGTTCCCGAATACCATGGCCTGAACGTTGACAGCGGTCCCCCATTCCTCGGGGATGTTGTTCAGCTGGCGGTAATAGATGGCCCTCGGGGTATTCCAGCTGTCAAATACAGCCATTACTGAACCCCATAGCTGTTCCCACGGATCCACCGGAAAATCGTGACCGGTCTGTTTTTTCACCGCTTCTTTGAATTTTTTTACCAGCAGTTTCAGATCATCCACATCCAGTTCATTGTCATTCTCCACACCGCGCGCTTCCTTCACCTCGTCCATGATCTTTTCGAAAGGATCGATGTCCTCTTTGGATTCAGGTTTCAATCCCAGTACCACATCTCCATACATCTGGACAAAACGGCGGTAGCTGTCCCATGCAAAACGTTCATTCCCGGTCTTCGCAATCAGTCCCTCCACAGCATTCTCATTCATTCCAAGGTTCAGGACCGTATCCATCATCCCGGGCATGGAAACCCTTGCTCCCGAACGTACGGAAACCAGGCATGGATTTTCATTGCTCCCGAAGCTGGTCCCCATGATATTTTCAATATTCTTCACCGCAGCTTCGACTTCCGGTCTGATCATTTGGACAACCCTGTCCCTTCCTGACTTGTTGTATTCGGTACATACCTCCGTTGTAATGGTAAAACCGGGAGGTACCGGTACACCGATCAGGTTCATCTCGGCCAGGTTGGCGCCCTTTCCGCCCAGCAGATTCTTCATATCTGTCCTGCCTTCGGCTTTCTTGTCCCCGAATGTATAAACATGCTTTACATCTGACATTGCAATTTCTTTTTAATTATTAATAATGAGTTACTTATGATAAAATCTCTGATTTTTGAAGTACAAATGTATTCAAAAAAATTTAATTATTCTATCTTGGGGAGGATTAGCCGCCATTGATCCCATGAACCGTAACTTGCTGATCATATATATCCTGGTGATTTTTATCCTTCCTGCGTGGGGACAGGAAGGGATGTATTATTACGGCACCAACTCAAGACCGGTCAGCGACAGGGAGGAAGCGGTCCTGCTGAAGGAAGTGGAAAAAAGATGCGCAGACACGTACCTCATGAAAACCCGCCGGAAGGATGGTAATGCATGGCAGCTGGTCAGCAGGGAAAAAATCAAAATCAGGCCCGATGGAGACCAGGTGATCCGTTACAGGGCAAACAGCTTTTTTCCGGTAAAGATCATCCGGAAAATGGAGCGGCAGGGGTCCGGAGAATTGCAGTTCAGCGAATACGTCCAGGAGACGGTTGTCAGGGAAGGGACCTCTGCCTCAGCCCTGCCCCTGCACCTGGAGGGAACGGTCAGGGAATACCATCCCAACGGAAAGCTGAAGAGTGTGGCGATTTTCATGGATAATCAACTGGTATCCAACCAGAACTGGCTGCCTGACGGATCCCCGTACATTGATTCCCTGTTTTATTCGGCAGACCGGGAACCGGAGTACCAGATGGGAGATGATTTCTTCAAAAAATTTCTGCTGCAGAAATTGCAGACAAGCGGGATCGACCTGACCCAAATCCAGGACCGGGTGGTGATCGGGTGGGTGGTGATGGAAACCGGGAAAATCGATGGAGTGATCGCCCTGGAGGGGCGCGCCCGTCAACTGAATAATTACCTGGTGCAGGTCATCAAAGAGCTGCCGGGCACCTGGGAACCGGCCCTGCTGGCAGGAAAACCGGTCAGGTATTTCATGTCCATCCCCCTGAATTTCACATCCAGGGAAGCAAATTTCCAGGAGCTGGACCTGTCAACGGGGCGGTTGCACTACAGCAAGTATTGAACCCCGGCCTGAGCACTCCCGAAGTTACGGAGCACTTACGATTTTACGGGTGACCACCTTTCACTGCAGTTCCAGAAGGATGATCGTATCCACCGGCCTGAGCTTCTCCGGGGGAATGATGATTGCAATTCCATCCCCGCTCTTTTTGATCCGCGCCTCAGATCCATCGTTAAAAAACCGGGCTGATCTGATTTTCGGCTGGAATCCCGGGATCTCAAGGGCACCTCCCCCGTGCTCCAGCACGTGCAAGTAGATGATATTCCCCTTCTGTGTGGTGGCGCCCCATGCGGCGGGCTTCACGGGTCCCCTGCGGGTCCCGTACAGCGACTCACCATGGATTTCCATCCACTGTCCGATTGCCATGAGGGTATCCACATTCTCGGGCTGGATCATCCCGTTGGGCATGGGACCTGTGTTGAGCAGAAAATTGGCCCCGTATCCGGCCGCCCTAATCATGGTATGTATCAGTGTCCTGACTGATTTGAAGTTCCGGTCGACGATGTTGAATCCCCAGGAACCATTCATGGTCTCGCACATTTCCAGCAAGACCTGATCCGATATGCCCGCCTCATTGAAACCCATGGTGTTCTCCCCCGGAAGGTCCCGCTCGAACATCTGGAAATCCTCGCCCGGGAAGGGCATCCTGTGATGATTGCTGCCTATGAGCGCTCCGGGCTGCAGCGTATGGATCATGGCGTAGGTCTCATCCAGCCTCCAGTCCGCATCGGGTTTGTCCCACATGCCGTCGAACCAGATCCCCCCGATCTCCCCGTACCGGGTCAGGAGCTCGGTCAGCTGTGCATTCATGTAATCGATATAGGCATTCCAGTCCCCCGATTCCGGTCTCCCCGTATATTCCTGACCGGTGCGTCCCCGCGGAAAGTAATCCGGATGGTGCCAGTCCAGCTGGGAATGATAAAAGAACAACCTGATCCCCTGCCGGTCGCATTCCTCCTTCAGCATGCCGATCACATCCTTCCCGTAAGGTGTGGCATCCACCACGTTATAGGGACTGACCTCTGAATGGTACATGGCAAATCCGTCATGGTGCTTGCTGGTGATGGTGATGTATTTCATGCCCGCCTTTTTCACCATGGCCACCCATTCGGCCGGATCGAAATGAACAGGATAGAAGAATCCCGGCAGTTTTTCATAGGCCTCAATGGGTATCTTTTTCTGATTCATGATCCACTCGGCGATGCCCTCATCACCGCCTCCTCCCATGATGGAATATACGCCCCAGTGTACAAACAATCCGAATTTTGCATCCTGGAACCACTCCCGGTTCTGCAGATTCCCGGGGGCAGGCTCATAATTCTCCTGGGCAATAAGCAAAGGAGTGTTCATCCATGCGATGGCAAGGATCAGACAACATAGTAAGCTGGATTTTTGCATGATTGGTTTTTATTCGAAGATACGGATAATCAGGTTAACCGCCCTCAGTTGATGATCAGTGAATGATACAAATTCATCAGTTCCTTCCGGATGGTATCCTTATTAAATTGTTGGACAAGCTTTTCAGACTTGCTTTTGGCTTCCGTGTAGAAGGACCCGTCCTGCATCAGCCGGCGGGTCAACCTGATAAATTCTTCCGTGGATCCGGCTTTCAGGTAGGGATTGTCATACAGCAGGGCATACTCCTTCAGGTCCCTGAAAACCACAGGCAGTCCGCACGCTGCAGCTTCCAGCGGGGCCATGGGGCAATTCTCCTGGTAGGAGGGAAAGATCATTATATCCGCCGCTGCATAAACAAAGGGCATCTGCTCCAGTTCCAGCATCCCTGTAAAGGAGGCATTGCCGGGCGCCCTGTTCATGCGGGCAGTGATCCTCACAAGTCCTTCCGACAACGGTCCCCACGGCCTTCCACCCACCCAGACGAACCTTGCTTCCGGGATGGCTTCCGCCACGTCCAGGAAATCTTCCACTCCCTTCCTTCCGATCAGCTGTCCCACCCCCAGCACCACGAAATCTTCACCTGCGAGACCCAGCATTTCCCTGCCCCGCATCTTTTTTTCCTCCGTGTACTTCCAGCGCTCGACGGGTATCGGATTGACCAGGCGGACAATCCGGGTGTGTGCCCCCAGGTCCTGGATGGTCTGGGCAACTGCAGGAGAGATGGCGATGCAGACATCCGCATATTCGTAGACCTTTCTCAGGTACCACCTGCTCAAAGGCATGGTGAACTTCCAGAATGGAAATGATCCCTTGCCCGATTCAGGGATCACATGTGCCGTAAACACCCTTCTGCCTTTATATTTTCTGCCCTTCCAGAAATAGTACGGACCGTAGGAATGGCTGTGAAACACATCCCCCTTCCCTCCATTGTTCACCACCACTTCCAGGTCCTGCCCCTCCCTCAATAATTCCAGTGAATCAATGTATGCCGTATGCACACCATTTCCTTTCATTCCAAATGGGGTCTCGCATACCACATGGACTTTCATGGTACAGTCTTTTATGCAAATTTATATCCCGGTAAGCCGATTGTCAATAGATAATGCGACGGACTTGCCCCAAAATTTTTTTGGTATTCTTTGAGTTGAATTTCGCGAGCGCATTGTCTTCGACGAGCTCTGCTTCGCTACGGTTGGCTGCGCCGAGCTCGCAGGCTCGGTTCCCCGCAGCTCATCTGCGAGGAGAATCAATGCCGGACCTGGGATTTTGTCCGCCCGCTCCTGTCTCTTCATCCGGGCTGGTGTCGATTTTTCAGAATGAGATACTTTTTATCCGCCCATTAACTGTTTTGATGTTGTTTTGGATAATAAATATCCTTGAAGAGATATTTTATAGCCGAAAAAGCACCTCAAAAGTATAACAACCGGATAATTTATATCCCTTTGCCCATGAGATCGGCTAAAATTTCGGGGTAAGTCCGGATAATGGGATCCCGGTATAACTTACTTTTTCCCCGGCAGACAGTCATCCTTCAGCCGAATTACGTAACTTAAAACCCTTTTAATCACATATGCTGAATAAGAATCATTGATTAGAAAAATGTATCATGAATGACCGGCCCCCAAAACCAGAAAAAACGAACCTGAACCTGATGACTTTTGCCCTGCTGATCCTGCTTCTGCCTGCCTGCGGAATGAAAAACAGAAGCGGAAATGACACCTCCTCACCCCGGATTGCATCCGCCGAACTTGCGAAGGAATTTGAGGAAAGTCTTGCCCAAATGATCCTCAGACCCTGGTACCCGCGCATCATCGATTCCGCCTATGGCGGATACATCGCTGATCTTGAATACGACTGGACATGTTCTGAAACCTCCCGGGAAAAAGTCCTGGTGCAGCAATCCCGTCACCTCTGGACCACCTCTTTTGTCCATGAGTACGATCCGCAAATGGAGGAATTTCTGAAATACGCGGCCCACGGTTTCAGGTTTATGCGGGATCATATGTGGGACGATGATTTCGGAGGATTCTACTACGCCTGCACCAGGGAAGGCGAACCTGCCGGCACCTACAACGGGGAGAAAAGGATCTACGGGCAGGCGTTTGCCCTGTACGGATTGTCGCAATATTATGCGGTGAGCAGGGACCCGGATGCACTTGACCTGGCCATAAAAACATTCCGCTGGATGGAAGCGGG
>DSEO01000062.1 GCA_011056635.1 Bacteroides sp. | reverse complement strand
CCCACATCCGGGGGGAATGTCCCGCCGGAAGGTGTAAGGAATTGATCCGGTATGAGATCACGGACGACTGCATCGGGTGTACGCTGTGCGCCCAGCAGTGCCCGGTGGAGGCCATCGCATTCAAGCCCCACGAAAAGCATGAGGTGGACCAGGCGATCTGTATCCAATGCGACGGATGCCGGCAGGTATGTCCCGAGGATGCAGTGGTCATCAGATAGCAGGATCCCCATCAGTGGATGAAGGAGAAACATGAAGATCAGACTGAAAATAGATCACAGGGAGGTGGAAGCGGACAGCAGCACTGTCCTGATCGATGTGATGCGAAATGAAGGTCTCCGTGTGCCCTCCATGTGTTACCTGGAGGATGCGGAGCATTTCGCCTCCTGCATGGTGTGCGTGGTCAGGGACCGCAGGTCCGGGAAGCTCATCCCCTCCTGTTCGCTGAATGTGGAGGAGGGTATGGATATCATTTCCATGGACGAAGAGGTGCGGGAAGCCAGGAAGATGGCCCTGGACCTGCTGCTCAGCGAGCATGTGGGCGACTGCGAGGCCCCGTGCCAGGTGAGCTGTCCGGCCCACATGGACATCCCCCTGATGAACCGCCTGCTGGCAGCAGGGAAATTCAGCGAAGCGCTGCAGGTGGTGAAAAAAGACATTGCCCTGCCCGCAGTGCTGGGAAGGATTTGCACGGCACCCTGCGAGGGTGCCTGCAGGCGCAGGTCCATTGACCAGGCCGTCTCCATCTGCCTGCTGAAAAGGTATGCGGGCGATCATGACCTGGAGGGGGGATCCCCATGGATGCCCGAAAAGGCGCCCGATACGGGCAAACGGGTCACCATTATCGGCGGGGGACCGGCGGGACTGGCAGCCGCGTACCACCTGGCGCTGAAAGGCCACCGGTGCACGGTCATCGACCGCCACCCGGAAGCCGGGGGAAGCCTGCGCAGGGAGACCACCCCCGGGGAGCTTCCCCCGGAAGTGCTTCAGAAAGAGATCGGGCTGATCGGTCGCCTGGGAGTAGCCTTCCGGCTGAACGAACAGGTGGACGCGGACCGGTTCCGGCAGCTGGCAGCCGCTTCAGATGCCCTGGTGGTGGCGGTGGGTAAGGGTGAAAGCGGTATCGAGGAATGGGGTCTCCGCATGCATGCCAAGGGGGTGGAGGCGGACCAGCAGACCTACCGGGTGGGGGATTCCGGGGTGTTCGTGGCGGGAAGTGCACTGAAACCGTCAAAGATGGCCATCCGTGCCCTGGGCCAGGGCAAGGAGGTTTCCTTCAGCGTGGACCAGTTCCTGCGGGGTGCGACGGTCACGGGTGAGAAATTCCTGTTCAATTCGCGATTCGGGAAGCTGGTCCCCGAAGAATATGATGAATACCTGAAAGAATCCGTGAAAGGGGAACGGCTGGAACCGGTTTCCAAGCCGGAGGGCTTCACGGCTGAGCAGGTCATGGAAGAGGCCCGGCGATGCATGCATTGTGATTGCAGGAAGCTGGTTGACTGCAAACTGCGTATCTATTCGGACCAGTACGGGGCTGACCAGAAAAGGTTCCGGTCCGAAGAGCGGGTGCGCTGTGTGAAACTGGATCAGCACGACCGGGTGATCTATGAACCCTCCAAATGCATCAAGTGCGGGGTCTGTGTCCGGATCACCGAAAAATACAAAGAGGACCTGGGACTGACCTTCATTGGCAGGGGTTTTGATGTGACCATCGGGGTGCCTTTCAGCGAATCGCTGAAGGACGGGCTGAAAGTGGCCGCCCTGGAAGCAGCCGGGGCCTGTCCCACCGGGGCCCTGTCCCTGAAAGATGGAGCGTCCGGGGGGAACAATGAGACCGGTGGAAAATTGGGGTCCGTGGAACGGGAGCCGGAAAATACAGAGCCGTGAAACGCAGGGGGACCAGCAGGACCGGGAACCGGATCCAACAACAAAAATAATTCCGCACATGGAACCATCCGTAAGTCAAAGACACATGCACACGTTCGCCGCCCGCATCTTCCCGCTGCTCGCCGCCGGTATTTTTTCAGCACAGCTGACCCTGGCGCAGCAGCCCGGGTGCTGGACCAATTTCAGGGGGGATGCGGCACTTACCGGGGTGAGCCGTGCGGAATTGCCCGCCCGGCCCGAACTGCTCTGGAATTTCAAAACCGACGATGCCATCCGGGCGGCTCCCGTGGTGTGCGGGGGGACCATCGTGGTGGGTACCGTGGGCGGGAGCCTGTACGGGATCCACACCGACGGCACCCTGGGGTGGAAGATCGCCACGGACAACGCCATTGAAGGCCCCGCCCTGATCGTGGGGGAGACGGCATATGTGGGGAACCTGGGAGGGACCCTTCATGCAGTGGACCTGGCATCGGGAAACGTCAGGTGGACCTACCAGACCGAGAACCAGATCATGGGATCTCCCGCTTTCTATGCTTCCGGCGACAGGGAGGTGATCCTGGTGGGGAGCTATGACTACTACCTGCACGGGGTAGATTTGCGGACGGGAAAAGGATTGTGGAAATACGAAACCAATAATTTCATCAACGGGGCCTGTGCCCTGTACAGGGGAAAGGCGGTTTTCGGAGGGTGCGACGGGCTGGTCCACCTGGTGGATGCATCCAGCGGAGTGTCCGGGGCCGAAATGGAGATCGCCACCTATGTGGCCAGTTCAGCCGCGGTTGACGGTCACCATGCCCTGGTGGGCGATTACGACGGCCGTTTCAGTTCGGTGGACCTGGAGTCGCAACAGGTGCGCTGGGTTTTTGAGAACAGCGAATCCAACCTGCCCTTTATCGGATCCCCGGCGGTGTATGGAGACCATGTCTACATCGGGAACCAGGATAAATATCTCTATTGCCTGAACAAAAACACCGGCGAACTGGTTTGGAAATACAATACGGGAGGAAGGGTGGACGCTTCCCCGGTGGTGGTGGGTGACCGTGTGCTGGTGGCCAACATGCGGGGAGACCTTTTCCTGCTGGACAGGAAAACCGGCGAACCGTCCTGGACCTATGAACTGGGTACTCCCGTTTATTCCAACCCGGCAGTGGTCAGCAACCGGATCTACGTGGCCGGGGATGACGGCAGGGTCTACTGTTTTGGGAAAAAATAAGGGAAATGAACATCATGCACGTGATCCCCGGTTCAGGGGGAAGCTTTTATTGCGGGAACTGCCTGCGGGATGCAAAATTTGTGGAAGCCATGCGCCGCTCGGATCACCGGGTGGTCAAACTCCCCATGTACCTCCCGCTATTTGCCGATGAACATGACCTGAGCAGGGACATCCCTGTCTTTTACGGGGCGGTGAGCCTCTACCTCAAGCAGGTTTTCCCCCTTTTCAGGAAAGCCCCCGCGTGGATGGACCGGCTGCTCAATTCCGGGCCCATGCTCAGGCTGGCCTCCAGGTTTGCAGGGTCCACCAGTGCAAAGGGACTGGAAGAAATGACCATTTCCATGCTGCTGGGGGAGGAGGGACAGCAGAAGGAAGAGCTGGAAAAGATGGTGGACTGGATCGCGGATAACTGCAAGCCCGATGTGATCCACCTGTCCAATGCGCTGCTGCTGGGACTGGCGCAGCGACTCTCCGAGCGAATGCACGTCCCGGTGGTCTGCTCCCTGCAGGACGAGGACACCTGGGTGGATGTCATGAAGCCTTCCGCCCGGGAAAGCGTGTGGAAACTGATGTCCGGCAAGGCGGAACACGTGGTTTCATTCATTGCTGTGAGCGATTACTTTGCTGGGGTAATGAAAGCCAAGATGAACCTCCCCCCGGAAAAACTGCGCACCGTACACCTGGGCGTGGATCCGGCCGATTATACCTTTACGGCGGCGGACCGGAAGCAGCGGGCCATCGGTTTCGTTTCCAGGATGTGTCACGCCAACGGGCTGGATATCCTGGTGGATGCATTTATCCTCCTGAGGCAGAAGCCCGGTTTCAGGGATGTGAGACTGGTCCTCACCGGAGGCTCCACCGGCGATGACAGGAAATTCCTGGCAGGTATCAGGAACAGGCTGAAGGAGCATGAACTGACCGGCCAGGTGGAGTTCCACCGGGATTTCGAGGAGAAGGGGCTGCGGGACTTTCTGGCCAAGGTCTCCGTGGTCTCCGTGCCGGTAAGGAACGGGGAAGCTTTCGGGATCTACCTGCTGGAGTGCATGGCATCGGGCGTGCCGGTGGTCCAGCCTGCCCTGGGAGCCTTTCCCGAGATCATCGAAAGATCCGGGGGCGGAGTCACTTACGAACCCAACGATCCGGAGCACCTGGCCGCGGCCCTCGCGGCAGTCCTGGAAGATCCCGCCCGGCTGGATCAGCTGAGCAGAAGCGGAGCCGGGGGGGTGAAGCAGCATTTCAATATCAACCTGCAGGCTGACAGGATGATCCGGATATACAAAGAGGCCACCGGTACAGCGGTTCCGGTGAGCACTGCAAACGAACAAAATTAACCCGCCATGTTGTTACAGCTCGATCACATCAGGAAAGGATTCGGCAATCCCGGTGACCCCGCATACCGCGTTGTCCTGGAAGACCTTTCACTGGAAGTGGAGGAAGGGGAACGGATGGCCATCCTGGGGCCTTCGGGCTCAGGGAAGACCACGCTGCTCAATCTGATCGGGGGACTCGACCACCCGGATGAAGGATCCGTGGTATTCCGCGGGGAAGATATCACCCGCTACCCGGTCCGGGAGATGGACCGGTTCAGGAACGGGCAGATCGGTTTTGTCTTCCAGTTCCATCACCTGCTGCCCCAGTGCACCCTGCTGGAGAATGTGCTCATTCCCACCCTGGTCAGGGACCGGTCCGACCGGGACCAGGCCCTTGGGCGGGCGGAAATGCTGCTCCGGAGGGTGGGGATCTGGGACCACAGGGACAAGCTGCCGGGGAAACTTTCCGGGGGAGAATGCCAGCGTGCGGCGGTGGTCCGGGCCATGATCAATGCGCCTTCCCTGCTGCTGGCCGATGAGCCCACCGGGGCGCTGGACCGGGAGAACGTGGAAAAAATGGCCGGACTGCTGCTGGAGCTGAACCGGGAGGACGGACTGACCCTGCTGGTGGTGACCCACTCCGCCGGTCTGGCCGAAAAGATGGGCAGGACCCTGGAGCTGCGGAACGGAAAACTGGTCCGGCCGAAATGAACGTCCGGCGCCTCATACGCAATAATCTTGCCTACTACTGGCGGAAGAACCTGCTGCTGGCCACGGGGATCGCCATCAGCACCGCCGTGCTTACAGGGGCCCTGATCGTGGGCGATTCGGTGGATTACAGCCTGAACCGGATCGTGGACCACCGGCTGGGAAGAGTGACCCACGTGATGCGGTCGGCCGACCGCTACTTTACCACCGCCCTGGCCGGGAAGGTCAGTGAAGAGCTCGGTATCCCGGTCTCCCCGCTCCTCCTCCAGGAAGGTATCGCTGTGGCGGACGGGGGACAGAAACGGATCAACCGGGTGCAGGTGGTGGGGGTGGACGGAACCTTCGACCCGATGGCCGGACAGGCGGATTATTACGGTGCCCTCTCGGGCGATACGGTCATCCTCAGCGAGAACCTGGCCGGACGTCTGAACCTGGCGGCGGGGGATGAGTTCCTGCTGCGGGTCAGGAAGGCCAGCCTGGTCCCCGAAAATGCTCCTTTCGTTTCCGATGCCGGAACGGTGGTCACCCTCCGGGCAGTGATCGCCTCCGTGGCGGGAGAAGATCAGCTGGGAAGGTTCCACCTGAAGGCATCCCAGACCGCCCCTTTCAACGTTTTCATTGCCCGTGAACGCCTGGAGCAGCTGATGGATTTCAGCGGAAAGGCCAATGTGCTGCTGCTGGACGGAAATGGGAAAGCCGGCATCGAGGAGATCCGCAGCGCCATCGCCGGCCATTTCACCCCTGCCGATGCGGGACTGACCATCCGTACCCTGGAAGAAAAGCCGCAGATCCAGGTGAAAAGCGACCGGGTGTTCATCGATTCCGTGCTTGCGCGGCGGTTGCAGGCGGCGGCCGGTCCGGCGGCCGGTCCGGGGGCTGGTCCGGGGGCTGGTCCGGGGACCGGGATCATCACCTATTTTGTGAACGGGATCAGTGCGGGAGGGCGCACCACACCGTACTCTTTTGTCTCCACCCTGCCGGGTGACCTCCTTCAGCCGGGGGAGATCATCATCAACCGGTGGCTGGCGGAGGACCTGCAGGCTGGGGTGGGCGATTCCGTCCGGATCACCTACTACGTGGTGGGCCTCCTCCGGGAACTGGAGGAGGTTTCGGCCTCCTT
>DSEO01000060.1 GCA_011056635.1 Bacteroides sp. | reverse complement strand
GGAGAGCCGGTCACCGTGCACCAAAAACCCTCCGTCAGTGTCCGGGTGCAACCCCATGGTCCGCAGACCTCGGATGAGTTCAATGGCACCCGTCCCGGCCTCCAGTGGCAGTGGCACGCCAATCCCCGGCAGGAATGGATGTTCCATTCGGGGAACCTGGGATTCCTGCGACTGTACTGTACCCTGTTGCCTGACGGCCATCAGAACCACTGGGACACCCCGAACCTTTTCCTCCAGAAATTCCCCGCCCCGGCTTTCACGGCCACAACGAAAGTGGATTTCCGGGGGCAGATGGAGGGCGACCAAACCGGCCTGATCGTCATGGGTGAGGACTATGCCGGCCTGGTCCTGGAGAAGTCCGGCGATAAGATTTTTCTCTCACAGCTATCCTGCCCGGATGCGGAAAGCGGATCGCCCGAGGAGGTCCATGAGCGGGTCGAAGCCCCGCCGGGAAGCATCTACCTGAGGGTTGAGGTGAGTGAGCGCGCAGCCGGTGAGGGCGCCATTTGCAGTTTCGAATACAGCGCGGACGGAAAACGGTATAAGAAGCTGGGGGAAACCTTCACTGCAACCCCGGGCAGGTGGATCGGGGCCAAGGTGGGTCTGTTCGCCACCGGCAGGGAGAAAACCAACGACAGCGGGTATGCCGACTATGACTGGTTCCGGATCGAATGAAAATGAATATTCGCACCACGGTAATCGCCCTCGCAGGCATGCTGCTCCTGGCTGCATGCGGGGATGAACCTTTGAAGCCTGTCACCGTCCACCTGGTCGGTGATTCCACCATGGCCGACAAACCGGATCCCGGCAACAATCCCGAAAGAGGATGGGGACAGCTACTCCCGGAGTTCTTCAATGACCTGGTCACCGTAAGGAACCATGCGGTCAACGGGCGGAGCACAAAAAGCTTCATCGAAGAAGGGAAATGGAACAATGTGATGCAGGCGGTTCAACCCGGGGATTACGTGCTGATCCAGTTCGGCCATAACGACCAGAAGGAGTATGACCCCAACCGCTACAGCAATGCCTACAGCGATTACCGGAGGAACCTGGAACAGATGGCCCTTGAGGTCCGCGACAAAGGAGCCCATCCCGTCCTGCTGAGCTCCATTGTCCGCAGAAATTTCAACGATGAGGGAACCCTGGTGGATACCCACGGGCCCTACCCTTTCGTGGCCCGCACGGTAGCAGCCGGGAACGGGATCCCTTTCATCGACCTGCAGCAAATGACCGGGGACCTGTTAACCGGGCTTGGGCCGGAACGGTCGGCCGGACACTACCTGATCCTGGAACCGGGCACCTGGGAGATGTACCCGGAGGGAAGGGTGGACAATACCCACCTGAATGAGCGCGGGGCCAGGGAAGTGGCCGGAATGGTGGCCAGGTCGGTCCGGGAGCTGGGACTTCCCCTGGCCGGTTACCTCGATAGGGAACATAACCTCACCCGGGTCCTGGTGGTGGTGGGAGGGCACAGCTATGATACCACCGGGTTTTACGACATGCTTGGCAGCCTGGGACAATTTCATTTCGATTCCGTTTCCCATCCGGATGCGGGGAGACTGCTGGCCTCGGAGCACATCCACTCCTACGACGCGATCATGTTCTACGATTTTATCACCGGGATGCCGCTGAAGGATTCCGCCATCTACCTGAACCTGGCCCGAAGGGGCATGCCCATGCTGTTCCTTCACCATGCCATCTGCACTTTCCAGGCGTGGGATGGTTACGGGGAACTGGTGGGGGGAAAATACACCGTTGAAGGATTCGGGAACGATCCGTCAGAACTTTCGGGCTACAGGCATGACCTGGACCTCACCATCAGCGTGCTCGACAAACAGCACCCGGTGACCCGGGACATGGAAGATTTCACCATCCATGACGAAGGGTATTCGAACCTGTGGATCCGGGACGGGGCGGAGCCCCTGCTGGTGACCGATCACCCCAATTGTTCGGATACAGTGGGCTGGGTCAACCGGTTCGACCAATCGGACGTCGTTTATCTCATATTCGGCCACGACAACCAGGCATACGCCAATGGATCTTTCCGCCAGCTCCTGGAAAACGCACTGAACTGGCTGACGGAACCTTCCCGTAAGTGAAAAATGATTAAGTTTGTGTTTTATCTCAAAAAAAAATACAATGAAAGGAATTTTCAAATCAATGATCAGCATGGTTGCTGCCATCACCCTGCTTTCCTCCTGCAATGGTTCACCTGATAACGGAATAGGACTTCAGCTCTGGTCTGTCAGGAGTGATATGGCCAAAGATCCGGTGGCCACCATTGAGAAAATCGGCGCAATGGGCTATGACTATGTGGAGCCGGCCGATTACAGCGACGGCAAGTTTTACGGCATGGAACCTGCAGAATTCAGGGCTCTCGTCGAAAATAACGGGATGGTGATTCTCGGATCACACACCACAATGGCGATTCCCGATTCAGGTTCCTGGGAAGCACTGATGCCATGGTGGGACCAGTGCATTGCGGCTCACGAGGCGGCAGGAGTGGAATACATTGTGGCACCCTCGATGGGCAATTCTGCCTATCAGAGCCTGGCCGGACTGGCCAGTTACTGTGAATATTTCAATGCCGTGGGCGAAAAGTGCAATGAAGCGGGGATCAGGTTCGGCTACCACAACCACGATCGTGAGTTTTCCGAGCTCGAGGGAGAAAGGATCTACGACTTCATGCTCCGGAACACGGACCCGGAAAAGGTCGGGTTCCAGCTGGATATTTACTGGATCTACGAAGGAGGAGGCGATCCCATGGCCTACTTCCTGACACACCCGGACCGGTTCCTTTCCATTCACATCAAAGATGAGAAGGAACTGGGCGAGAGCGGGGAGATTGATTTCCTGCCAATACTCGAAAAGGCCATGGATATTGGTTCCAAATACTTCGTGGTCGAAGTGGAAAGGTACAACCATGAGCCCCTTGTGAGCGTGGAAAAAAGCCTGGATTACCTCAAAGAGATCGGCTTTATCAAATAGCACTGAATCTTCACGGCAGCAGCTGAAAGTGGGGCACAAGGTATTGTATCCTCCTTCAGGTGATTTCTATGTTGATGATACATTTACCTTTGAAATCGGGGGTAAGAACAAACAGCGTAAACAAAAAGATGGGATCGATAATTCCCTGTCACATGAATCCTGAAGATCCCGCCTGCGAGCCCGGCAGCCAATGTGCGAGCGGGATTGAAGAGGTCCGTTTACCGGCAATAAGATGGCCTTTCCTGAATGCCCGATTTCTCCTGAAATAATCTCAAAATGAACACGATGATCTGAAACCTGATTGTTAAAATAACGTATCAACAGATAACCATCACACGGCAGATAAACCCGGGCCGATTCTGTAAGACCTCAATTTGATACGTCATGAACATCACAGCACGAACCCTGTTTTCCTTCCTGTTTACCTTATTCCTGGTTTCCTCCTGTCAGAAAAATGAGCCACCCGTCTGTTCCATCACAGAACCGGCTGACGGGGCTGTATTCAACAAAGGTGAGTTGATCAGCCTGAAAGTTGATGCCGATGATCCCGATGGCATTATAACCGAGGCAAGACTTTTTATAAACGGGACCGGGATCAAAGGATTGGAATACCCTTTTCAGCATGAAATACAAACAGATGAATTCGACCCCGGAACATATGCACTAAAAGTAACTGTCTGGGATAATGAAGCGTTGGAAGCGAGTGATGAGATCGAAATATCCGTCGTTGCAGCAATGGCTCAGGTCATCACTGCACCGGCATCAGCCGTTTCCTTTGACACGGCGGTGGTTGGCGGAGCCGTACTGAACGACGGGGGAAGTACCATTACCGGAGCAGGTATCTACTGGGATACCGTGAGCAGTCCTGAAACCGAAGGGACCAAAATCACCATGGCCTCTGATACCGGCCAATTCACCGGGACCATTACCGGTCTGCCTCGCGGAAAAATGATCTATTACAGGGCTTTTGCAGAAAACGGCGCCGGGGTGTCCTACGGAATGGTGATGAACTTTCAGACCACCACGATACCGGCAGTATTGACCGGACCTGTAGATTCGGTTACAGTAGGATCGGTCCTGTTGCGGGGAAATATAAACAGCGACGGAGGGGAAACGGTAGTGGAAAAAGGATTCTACTGGGGCGAACAGCCAGACCCGGAAACCACCGGTACAAGGGATACCGTTGTGTCCGGAGAAAGTACTTTCCGGAAGAAGTTAACCGGATTATCCCCGGTAACGACCTATTATGTGAAAGCTTTCGCGGTCAATGCGGCAGGAGAATCCCTGGGCGAAGAGGTCAGTTTCGCAACGAAAGGTATGATGACCGTTGTAACCGGACCGGTGGTTACCCGGAAATTCAAATCCTTGGAAGTATCCGGCGAAGTCACAACGGAAGAAGGAACCGAATTATATGAAAAAGGATTCTACTGGAGCGAAGATCCAGGTCCGGCAACCACAGGAGTCAGGTTTCCCGCCGGAAACCAATCCGGACCATTTACCGTCAGCATGACGGACCTTTCCCCGGGCAACACATATTATTACTGTGTCTATGCGGTGAATGCCGCGGGCGAAAAAACCGGTGAGGAGTTGAGCGTGTATCTTCCGGGGGCTGAAACCGGCACATTTACCGATCCCATTGACAACCTGGAATATGGAACGGTAACCCTTGGGGAACAAATCTGGATGACGGAAAACCTGCGTGCCGGATTGTACAATGACAGCACGATCATACCATTTTATTCGGATAGTGCATCCTGGTCGGAAAACGAAGGACCGGGCTATTGCTGGGGCGGGTTTGACACACTGAATATGAGCTGGGGGGCCTTTTATACCTGGGAAACAGTTCAAACAGGCAAGCTCTGCCCTTCGGGATGGCATGTATCCTCGGATGCGGATTGGAAACAGCTGGAGATTTTCCTGGGGATGGATGAGACCGAAGCTGACCAGTTAAACTTGCGGGGTACAGTCGAGGGCGGCATGATGAAAACGACAGATCTCTGGGATTCACCGAACACAGGGGCAACCAATGAAACCGGGCTATCTGTCATACCCTCCGGAACGGCTGAACATTACGCTAGCTTCTCTGACCTGAACCGGGAAGCCTATATCTGGACCTCTGATGCATATTCAACGAATGAGGCGATATTCAGGTCTTTCAGGTACAGCCACGCACAGATAAGGAGATCTTATACATACAAAGCAGCAGGATACAGCGTAAGATGCGTGAGGGATGAATAATGCATGGATTTCTGCAGAAAAAATTGTTCTTTTGCAGAAGACACACGATCGATGGCCGTGTCCACAGTGGATTCAGCTAACTAAAAACAAAAACCCATGAGAAAGAGTATTCATTTATTACTGACAGCGATCCTGCTCGCTGCTATGCTGACAGGATGCGAAACTCTGCCAATTGCGGATTTTACCTTCGAACCATCTGAAATTACTGTGTACGATGAGGTGACATTCACCAATATATCATCAGATGCCGAATCATACGCATGGGATTTTGGAGATGGTTCCACATCCTTCGATGCGAACCCCACACATACTTATAAGAGTGCCGGGACATTCACTGTTAAACTGACGGCTACCAATGAGGATGGGGATTCGGAAGTGCAAAAGGAGATTGTTGTGAGCGGACCTGATAATAAGTATATGCTCGACGGGGAAGAATTCGCCATTGACTCGGAAATGTTCTGGTACCAGTCCGGCGGCATGGGAGGAGCAACTGTAACTTATATCAGGCTGCTGACCACTGTCCCGGGACAGGAAAATCCTGATCTGCTGAAGCTCTATCCCAACATGGGGCTCGGAGAGTTGCCAGGCACGTATACCTGGGACAGCGAGAATCCTCCGGGCACCTATGATGCAGGGTATACGGCCAACTACGCGGGGATGAGCTATGACTGGACCGCAATAGGCAAGACCGGCTCAGGCGACCTGGTCATTACTGAGCTGGATGACGGGGTGTATAAGTTCGAAGCTGAGATCATTCTTTCAGTGGGCAACTATAATTTCGAGACCGGTGAATTCATCGAGACCGGCACTTCCGATCTGACGCTTGACTATATCGGGGGAGTTACCCCGCTGTAAGTAAAATTATTCAGAAAACAGGTTATTCCGATCCCAGGAATTTGAACTCGATGGTGGGATGATGGTCCTCGCCATTCAGTTTGTAGTCGACGATCTGAAGCTTGAAATACATGATCCTGCCGGTCTCCTGATCGTATTTCTTCATCAGGTACTTTTTATCCGGAT
>DSEO01000061.1 GCA_011056635.1 Bacteroides sp. | reverse complement strand
TCATGCGGAGATCATCCCCCAGGTGCTGTGGAGCTACCGGCTGGTCTTCGCGGTGATGGCCCTGGGCTATTTCACCCACTGGGTGCCCGAGCGGTGGAAGCTGGCCCTGATGAACTGGTACATACGCATACCTATCTGGGCCAAGGCGATCATCGCCGTGGTGGTGATCTTCCTCATCTACCAGTCCTGGTCCGCCGACCTGCAGCCTTTCATCTACTTCCAGTTTTAATTATATTTGAGGGATCCTGCCAACCAGCTTGCGGACCCATGCGTATGAAACACAGGAAATGCCCTTTCCGCGCCAATCCCCTTCCCAGCTTCACCATCCTGGCCATTGTAGTTTTCTATATGTCCACCAACTTCCTTCACCACAACTGGACACGGGACGATCCCGGGAGACGGGGCGTCATTCGATGGGATGTGATTTCCTATTATAGCTATTTGCCGGCCACATTTATTTACGGGGATGTGACCCTGGATTTCCTGGATGATCCTCCTGAAGGCTTCAGGAACGACGATAAATTCTGGCCAATTACACTGGAGAACGGTAACCGGCTGATCATTACTTCCATGGGACTGTCGGTGCTCTACGCACCATTTTTTTTCATGGCCCATGCACTGGCCCCGCTGTTCGGGGAGGCCAGGGACGGATTCGGATCCATCTACCAGTTCTTCCTGGTGTTCGGTGCCCTGGTCTATGTGATACTGGGGCTTGTTGTATTGAAAAACTTGCTTCTGAGGTACTTTAAGCCCAGGGTGACAGCCGTTACACTGCTGGCCATCGCCTTCGGGACCAACCTCTTATATTATTCCACCTTCGAGGCGGCCATGTCCCATTCCTACAACTTTTTCCTGATCGTACTTTTCATGGTGACAGTGATCCGCTGGTATGAGAAACCCGGGGTGGGATGGACCCTGCTCACCGGGGCCCTGTTCGGGCTCATTGCACTGGTCAGGCCCACCAACATCCTGGTCATCTTTTTCCTTGTACTCTGGGATGTGAAATCATGGAGAGAATTCACTGCACGCACCGGTTTCTTCTTCCGGAAATTCCACCTGGTTCTGCTGATGATGGCGGCATTCATCATGGTATGGATCCCCCAGTTGCTTTACTGGAAAGCGCTTACTGGTCAGTATTTCTTTTTTTCTTATGGCGCAAAGGGCGATGCTTTTTACTTCCTCCAACCGCAGGTCCTGAATAGCCTGTTCAGTTACAAGAAAGGATGGTTCGTTTACACTCCCATGATGCTGCTGGCAGTGGCGGGCATTCCCATCCTGTGGAGGCGGTTGCGGCAATTCTTTTTTCCCGTGCTGTTGCTCCTGCTTTCCATGATCTACGTACAGAGCTCCTGGTGGTGCTGGTGGTTCGGGGGAGGCTTCGGACTGCGGGCCTATATCGACATATACGGGATCATGGCCATTCCCCTTGCGGTGATGGTGGAGGTCATCCTGCTTCGGAGCAGGAAATTCTTCAGGGTAGCAGGAATTTTCCTGATCGCCGCCCTGGTGGCATTTCAGCTGATCAATACCTACCAGTACTGGAAAAGAGTCATCCATCATGATGGGATGAACCGCCAGGTGTACTGGAAGAGTTTTCTCCGGCTGAAGCCGCCGGACGGAATCCAGGAACTGATGACCATACCCGATTCCGACCTGGCCATGAAAGGGATCTATGTGGCCTGTTATGCGGGTGACCAGTACAGGGAGATTGCTGAAATGGAACCCGGGAAAGCCATCGGGCGGGTGAAGGAGATGATCAGGGAAGACCCCCGCCTGGTGAGGCAGATCGGCCGGTATGCACGGCGAAATGGCGTGGAAACAGAGGATGCTTTTTCGAGAGTGGCCGAAAGTATGTATTTTCGTATGATCGAAAAACCGGAATCTGCCCGGTAACAATACAAAAGTTTTAGCAGCGGATGCAATTGAAACTCCTGCCCGTCAGAGAAAGATCCCTGCCCGGTGCGGCACTGGCCGTGATCCTGGTCGCCATGCTGGTGACCATGTTCGCCTACCATCCCTGGAACCAGTCCAAACCCAATGAACGCGGGGTGATCAAGTGGGATGTGATCTCCTACTATGCCTACCTGCCCGCCACCTTCATTTACGGGGATGTGACGCTGGGATTCCTGGACGACCCTCCCGAAGGATTTGTGAACGATAACAAATTCTGGTTCTTTGAGCTGGAGAATGGAAGCAGGTTGATACAGACATCCATGGGGCTCTCCATCCTTTACAGTCCGTTCTTCTTCACCGCACATGCCCTGGCCCCGCTTTTCGGGGAGGCGAGGGACGGATACAGCAATATTTACCAGTTCTTCCTGGTCCTGTCCAGCCTTTTCTATGTGATGATCGGTCTTTTGATCCTGCGAAGGATCCTGCTCAGGTATTTTTCACCGGTTGCCACGGCCGTGACCCTGATCCTGGTTGCGCTGGCTACCAACTTATTTTATTATACGGTCCATGAAGGGCCCATGTCGCATGCCTACAATTTTGCCCTGATCACCCTGTTCCTTTTCCTGGTGATCCGCTGGCATGAAAAACCGGCGGTAAAAAACGCCATATGGGTTGGACTGGTCTACGGCATGATCGTGCTGGTGCGCCCGACCAATATGATCGCGGGTGTTCTGCTTCTCCTGTGGGGAGTTACCGGATGGTCATCCTTCCGGGACAGGATCCTGTTTCTCCTGAGAAAATCGCCCCAGGTGGCGCTTATGGTATGCTGCTTTATCCTTCCCTGGATCCCACAGATGGTCTACTGGAAAATGGTGACCGGCTCCTTCCTGTTCAATTCGTACGGACCTTCCGGGAGCAGTTTCTATTTCGGATCGCCCCACATCGTTGATGTGCTTTTCAGTTACCGGAAGGGATGGTATCTCTACACCCCGGTGATGCTCGTTGCCACGGCAGGGATATTTTTCATGGGGAAAAATTGCCGGCAGGGATGGCGGGCCGTTGTCCTTTACCTGCTACTGCAGATATATCTCCAGGCCAGCTGGTGGTCCTGGTGGAACGGGGGTAGCTTCGGACTGCGCTCATTCGTAGACGTATACGGGGTCATGGCCATCCCGCTGGCAGCGTTGGTGGATGCAGCTGCCAGGGCACGGAGATCGGTGACCGTGGGGGTGGGACTGGGACTGTTGTTCTTTTTATACATGAACCAGTACCAGACCTTTCAGTTCAAAAAAGGCATGATACACCACACGGGGATGACCAGGGAAACTTACTGGATGAATTTCCTGGCCTTCAGGGCGGACGCAAGGACCTGGCAGATGCTTTCCATACCCGATGCTGAACTTGCCCGGAAAGGGATATACTACGAATATTACACCGGTGATGACCATGAAGCGCTCAGGGCCATGGAACCAGCAGCCGCCATGGACAGTGTGCGCAGGGAGATCGAATCGGACAAAACGCTGGTGAAAGAGATCCGCAAACATGCATCAAGGGAGCGCATCCCCTATGAGGAGACCCTTGAAATGGTGGTGGAAAGGGTGTATGACCAGAAGGTATCCCCGGATTGATAGGGCATCCCCATCTTGATCAGGATGGATTGGCCTCCTTTGTGCTGAACTTCCTGATCTCACCCGGACGATACAGCTTGTTCAGGCTCAGCAGGTATACTACACCCCCGATCAACAGCGATCCCACGTAGGTCACCATGAAATAAGCGGTGGAGACTGAAATGGCCACTTCTTTGGGGTATGCCTGCAGGTCCCACACCGCTGCAAACACCAGTTCCCTTGTTCCGAATCCGGCAATGGTCACGGGAATAAATGACAGGATGTTGGAGATGGAGATGGAACCGATCCCGGCAGCATATTCCACCGGGAAGGGAGTATGACGGGAAAACAAGACGGGGATGAAGGCCAGCAGGAGGAATGCCGTTGCGGTAAGGACCAGGGAGGGTATAAAATTGGTAAACCTGTTATTTTTCCAGAGCCGGAACACCTCATCCAGCTGCATATGCAGGGAAGCCAACCGCCTGCTCATGAACAGCAGGGGGATGAATATGATGGCGGGGAAAAGCACAAGCAGGAGGGATACCGCAAAAAGAATCACGGCTGCCAGCACGGCCCAGGTATGCAGATCGGGACCCGACCAGAGAAGCACGACGGAGACACCTGCGGCGAAGCTCAGGACCAGCACATCCCAGATCCGGTCCAGGATCACCGAGGAAGTGCCCGCCGTAAGATCCGTTCCGTACTGCCGTTTCAGGAAATAGATCTTGGAGAACTCCCCGAGCCTGCCCGGGGTGATCACGCTGAGGAATCCGGCTGACAGGTAGAACACCAGGGCCATGCCCCAGGAGGTGCGGATCCCGAACGATTTGTTCAGCAGGTGCCACCGGAGGGACTTCAACCCATACACCACACCCAGGAATGCCAGTCCGGTAAAGTATTTCCAGGCGGGGAACGCTTTCAACACCTCCAGGAAGCTGTCCCATTCCAGGTCCCGTATCACAAAGTAGAGTAGAACAAATCCCGTCAGGTGCAGCAGGATGAACATCCATCTTCCGGCCTTCTTTTTCATATCAGCCCAGTTCATTTCTTTTGATCCGGTAAGTGGAACGCTTCCACCGGGTCCGTGATCGTTCAAACAATTTGCCGATGAATTCCGGGGAGAACCTTTCCACCATCCACCTGGCCGGCCTGGTTCCCAATGCCACGAAAAGGGTACTGATCACCAGTTCCATCAGGATACGGCTGAGGGGAAATCCCCTGAGCGCATATCCGTAATCGGGGACGTCCTTTCCCAGGAGTTTCCTGAACCGGATCCGGATGAATGATCCCCTTTTCTTGAAATCGTAACCGTGCGAATGCATGTCGATGCACTCCTGTTCGGTGACCGGTGAAAGGTCGAGCCAACCTTCCTGTTCCATTTCCTTTAACAAATCCCGGCCGGCAACGCTTCTGGCAAGTACCAGTGAAAAACCTTTTCCCCGTTCCTCGTATGCCGGGGCCCAGGCATCCCCTCCGGATATATCGGTGAATTCGTTGGTGAAATCGGTGCAGAAGAGACTGTTCTTCACAATGTGGAAGGGGATCAGGTAGTTTGCATGAAATTTCTTCAGTTCAATAATCCTCCCGGAGGCCATCTCCACACGCATTTTTCCCGGCCATTCCCCGTGCCTGAAGTATAGTTTCCGGATTTTGGTATGGTCTTTCTCGCCGTGGGACCTGAGAAAGCTCCTGACCGAGGAGAAATGGAGCGTGTTCCCGTAGAAGGGCCCGAAGATGTATCTGATATTCCTTACCGCAGGATCCCCGGCCTGCTGCAGTTTCCGGATGGACTGCACCTGTCCCGGCAATCCCACATAGGCAAGGTTCCCTTCAAATTCAGAAACTGATCCGAGGATCTCATTCACCGAGGTAATGATGTATTTGCTTTGTGCCCCTTCAATGATTTCTTCCCTGGAAGTGGCGATGACCGGTTCCGTAAGCCAGGGTTTGTCGCGCGACATACGGGTGACCACCGCCCCGTCAATGCGACCGGTCTCCAGCAGGTAAATGAGCATGGCGGAAAGGATGCCACCGCTGGCACCCGCTTCCCGGAGTCCCGGGTCCAGCGCGTGACCGATATACAGTTCCTGGTAAGGCCCCATGTACGTATGGAAGGCGGGCGTTTTCCCGAAGATCTTTTCCCGCATGGCAGGGAAATCGAACCGGCCGCCCGTGCAGGCGTTCCAGATCCTGTCATATTCCGCATCGCTCAATTCTTCCCGGATCTCCGGAAGGTATTTCCCTTCCCTATCCCCGAACCGGATCCTGCCCCCGGACAAACCCACGCAGGTGCCGCACCGGTTGCAGAGTTCGGATCGCATGATCCGGAGGAGCAGTATTTTACTTTTTGTTGCAGACATAGAATTGCCGGATTCCCAGTTCGGATATAAATGTAGCCTGGAATCGTTCAATGATCTTTTCTCCCCATTCCTGGAACCAGCCGGGTCCAGCCGGGAAGAGGACCGTTCCTTTGTGCAGCAAAAGGTTCCATCCGGCAAGGGCAAACATTCTTTTTACGCGCCGTGAAGGGGGGAAACGATGGGGCCCTTCACCATGGCCGCCGAGAAACAATGAATAGATGCGGTAAGGGATTTCGCTGGTGGCGGGGGGACAGCTGAGGACCAGGATGGCATCCTGGGTGGACACGCGGTGGAGCTCTTTCAGGAATTCCAGCGGTTCAGCTGCATGCTCCAGGGTTTCCAGTGAGAGCACCCGGTCAAATTCCCCGTCACGGAAGGGCAGTCTTGAGTAG
>DSEO01000164.1 GCA_011056635.1 Bacteroides sp. | reverse complement strand
GTGGCAGGCAGCATGAGCACAATGGCACCTGTGGCTGCGATCCAGATGAAGCTGAGGTTCCTGATCTGCCGGGGCTCAAGCAGGCTGGTGATCACGGGGAGACCGGCCGCCCTGAATTCGTCCCCGACTTTCAGGAGCAGCAGCCAGTAATGCGGCATCTGTCCCACGAACAACAAAAAAGCCACCGCAAGGATCTGCATGTCCCAGGGGACACCTCCCGCGGCCGTCCACCCGATCAGCGGGGGAAGGGCTCCGATGAGGGCGCCGGGAAAGACCGCGAAAGCGGTGATCCGTTTCAGGAGGGTGTAGACCAGGTTGTACCAGAGCACGGCAAAAAGCCCGATGAATGTGGCCGAAAGGGAGCCTGTGAGCAGGAGCAGGATGGTGCCGGTGAGGGTGAACAGTGCAGCCAGGAGAATGGCATGGGTTACCGGGATGATACCGGCGGGGATGGGTCGCCCCGCAGTTCTTTGCATCACCGCGTCCGTTTTTCGCTCCTGGACCTGGTTGATGGCGCTGGCTCCCATGGAAAGGAAAAAGATGCCAGATACGACCAGCAGTAAGTTCCGGTCGATGACCGGGATGTAGAGGAAATACCCGACGAACCCGGTGAGGGCCACCGGCAGGGAGACGGTCACTTTTCCCAGGGTAAGGACGGCGGACAGGTATGATCCCGGGGACTCCTTACTCATTCACTGCTTTCAGATATTCGATGATCAAATCCACCTCTTCTTCGCTCACCATCCCTTCGTAGGAGAGCATCATCCCTTGGTTGAAACCCTTGACGATATCCGCATTGGGATCGTAGATGGACCTTCGGATGTATTCCCCGTCCACTTCCACTTCCCGCTCCGCTCCACCGGTTTCCACCGTGCGGGTCCCGCCCCATCCCCCCAGGTAGGAGGGACCTACCAGCCTGGTGCCGTCGGAAGAGTGGCAGGCATTGCATCCGAACCGGACCAGCACCTGGTATCCGCGGTCGGCCGGTGACGCTTCCGATTCGTCGACCGGTTCCGCCACCGTGGAATCTGCAAGCCAGGCGTAGAAATCCTCTTTCGGCATCACCTTCACACCGGAGTACATATAGGAATGTTGCAGGCCGCAGTATTCGGTGCAGAACAGGTCATACTCCCCTTCCTGTCCCGGGATGAACCACATCACCTTTTCCTGTCCGGGCACCATATCCTCCTTGACCCTGAACGCCGGGATATACAGGCTGTGCAGCACATCCATGGCCACCAGGTCAATGATCACCGGTTCTCCCAGGGGTACGTACAGGCTGTCGGTCACTTTGCCGTTCTCATACTGGAAATTGAACTTCCACATCCTGGCAATGGCCTTCACACGCATCCCTTCCTCCGGCGGATTCTTCATGGGTCGCCATCCCATCCATCCGAAATAGAACATCACCATGACCAGGGCGAGCGGGATCACAGTCCAGATGATCTCCAACCTGGTGCTTCCCTCGTTCTGCACGGGTTCGGGATGCCGGTTCCTCCGGTACCTGACAATGAACACGATCATGGTGATGGTCAGTCCGACCAGGAAAAAGATGGAGATACCCAGGATGATCATGAAGGTCAGGTCAACACCGGCAACGAAATTGGAAGCATTTTGTGGATCTGCGGTATACATCTTTTCGGAGTTTTATCTGAACAGGTAATCAAGGAAGGTGACCACCATCACCACTCCAAGCAACAGGATGATCAGAATGGCCATGACCCTGAAGATACGCTGGTCGAATTTCAGGTGCATGAAAATGGCCATTACCAGGGAAGTCTTTATTCCCGCCAGGAGCAGCGCCACCAGGGTAGACCACTTAGTCAGTTCGATCTGGGTGACCGCCACGGATATGCCGGTAAGCACAAGCAGCAGCACCAGGATCAGCGCGTAGGTACGGTAGGGAACGGTATGGTGGGTTGAGTCAGGCATGGTGCGTTCAGGTTATCAGGTAAAAGAGCGGGAACAGGAAGATCCAGATGACATCCACCAGGTGCCAGTAAAGTCCCCCGTTCTCCAGCTGCTGAAAATTATCATGGGTGATTTTGTCCTTCCACACGAAAACGAACATGAACCCGAGGACCACCATCCCCACGATGATGTGCAGGGCATGGAGACCGGTCATGAAAAAGTAGAGTCCGAAAAAGAGCGTATCCCCTTTTCCCAGTTCGTCCAGGATCGATGAACCCGGGTAAAGCCCGTGACTGATCTTCCCTCCCCATTCGAAGTACTTGTTCACCAGGAAGACTGCGGCCAGGACCAGTGTAACGGCGATAAGGAGCAGGGTGGTCCTTTTGTCCTTTTTCCGGATGGCGGTGGTGGACATGGCTACGGTCATGCTGCTGACGAGCAGGATCACCGTGTTCAGTGTCCCCGTAAACACATCCAGTTCCCTGGCCGCAAGGTGAAAAGCCTGGGAGTGCAGGTACCGGTATACCGAATAGACCACGAACAATCCCCCGAAGAGCAGCAGCTCTGTGAAAATGAACAGCCACATGCCGAGCTTGGAAGCGGTGTCGTCCCTGTGGTTATGGTGCAGTGTGGCAGGTTCTGACATGGGCCGGCGGTTTAATCAAATTTATAGGTGGCCTTATCGATCACCGGGATCTCCTCAAAATTTTCCACAGGCGGGGGAGAAGGGATCCGCCATTCGAGGTTGGTGCCTCCCCAGGGATTTGCGGGGGCTTTTTCCCCGTGCCTGGCCGATTTTACCAGGTTGATCAGGATGATCACAAAACCCGTGACCATCACCAGCGCCCCCAGCGAGGAAATGATATTCCCGCCGTGGAACTCTTCCAGGTAGTCGAAGTACCTCCTGGGCATTCCTTTGATCCCCAGGTAGAACATGGGACCGTAAAGGGTCAGGAAACCCAGGAAGAAGAAGATCCAGCCGGTCTGTGCCCAGCTTCGGTCATACATGCGCCCGAAGATCTTCGGGAACCAGTAGTGGAGGGCTCCGAAAAATGCAAAGCCCGTCCCCCCGAACACGATGAAATGAAAATGAGCCACCACAAAATGGGTATCATGCACGTGCACATTGGTGGCCAGGGCTCCAAGGACCAGTCCGGTCAGTCCGCCCACCATGAAGACAAATATAAAGGATGCGGCCCACTGGAAAGGGACCTCCGTAAAGATGGATCCCTTATGCATGGTGGCGATCCAGTTAAAAACTTTGACGGCGCTGGGGATGGCCACCAGGAATGTCAGGATGGAGAAGGCAAAAAGTGCGGTTCCGCTCATTCCCGCGGTGAACATGTGGTGCCCCCAGACGAAGTAACCCACGAAGGCGATGGCCAGGGTGGAGATCACGATGGCACGGTACCCGAAAATGGTCTTCCTGGCAAATGTGGGGATGATCTCAGAGACAGCCCCCATGGCAGGCAGGATCATGATGTAAACGGCCGGGTGGGAATAGATCCAGAAAAGATGCTGGTAAAGGATCGGGTCGCCTCCTTTGGCAGGGTCGAAGAATCCGATGTTCAGGATCCTTTCCCCGGCCACCATGAGCAGGGTGATGCCCACGATGGGAGTGGCCAGCAGCTGGATCCATGCAGTTCCGTAAAGGGTCCAGGGAAAGAGTGGCATCTTCAGCCAGGTCATACCCGGAGCGCGCATGCGGTGAATGGTGACAATGAAGTTCAGTCCGGTGAGGATGGAAGAAAAACCGAGTACGAAAGCCCCCAGTGCTGCCGGAAGCATGTTGGTGCCGGTCCTGAAGCTGTAAGGTGCATAGAAGGTCCACCCCGTATCGGGTGCCCCGTTGCCGAACAGGGAGGCGATCACCAGGATGGAGCCCAGCACATAGATGTACCACGAGAGCAGGTTCAGCCTGGGGAAGGCCACATCCCTGGCCCCGATCTGGATGGGCAGCATGAAATTGCCGAACACCGCGGGCAGTCCCGGGATCACGATCAGGAAGATCATGATGACCCCGTGTACGGTAAACGTTGCGTTGTATGACTGGGGTCCCATCAATGTCTCCCCCGGTGCGATCAGTTCCAGCTTCATCAGCAGGCCCAGGGTGACCCCGATGATGAACCATGCCATCATGGAGTAAAGGTAAAGAAGCCCGATCCGCTTATGATCGGTGGAAAGGATCCATTTGAAGATCCCCTTCCGGCCCCCGTCCTCCTCCAGGAAGGACTTGTAGCTTTTTTTCTCCGGGCTTGCTGTCATGTTGTCTGTGTGGTTTTTCTTTTCCTGAATAGTACGAGAACAAGGAACAGGATCAGGCCAAAGAAGATGATCAGTGTGCCTGCCACCTTGGTGATGTTCAGCACGTATTGTTGTCCCGCCGGGTCATAGGAATAACAATACTGGAGAACGCGGTTGATGGTGGGACCGGACTTGCCCCTGGCCGCATCCAGAAGGGACATCTTCAGCTCGAAAGGAAGAAAATAAATACCATTCATGTACCTGGTGATCTTTCCTTCCGGGTCCACGATGATCAGGGTGGCCGAATGGATGAAGTCGTTGCCCGTCGGCTTGAACCGGAATCCGGTGGCTTCGGTCAGCCTCCGGATACTGGCGCTGTCGCCCGTAAAGAAATGCCATCCGGTTTCTGCCTGCTCCTTCTTATCCATCAGGTTCAGGTAATTGTTCTTTTTCCTGCTGGCCAGCAGGGTTCCCTCCCTGTGGTCGAAACTGATGGTCAGCGCCTGGTATTCCTCACCCAGCTCCAGGTCCGTGGCATCCATGGCATCCGCCATTCCGTCCATCAATGGAGAACAGATCCCCGGGCAGCGGTAATAAACAAAGGAGATGATGGTGGGTTTGTCAATGATATCCCCGAGGATCACCGTATCCCCGTTCTCATCGGCCAGTTTGACATCCAGGGGGATGTACTGGTCCAGTTTTTCAATGACCCCCACTTCCGTATCGGTAACGACCTGTCCCGTTGCGGTGATCAGTGCCGCTGAAAGGAAAAGGGCCAGCATGATGTGTTTCATAGATTGCAGCGAAGGTTTTGTTCAGGTCATGGTACAAATATCTGCTTTCCTTTCACAAATATCAGCGGATTCAAATAATTTTCCATTCCGGCCTGCACCCGTGTTTCCTATTTAGAAACGATAAAAATAATTATTTTTAAATCCAAAACCATTAAGATTTCTTAATTTGAAAAACGATTTTTTTCGCATGGCCCGATGCCGAAAACATTGGATGGGATGCCTCCTGTGATCCATAAAATATTCCGGTTCTATTACGACGGTTTCAGGAACATGACCTGGGGAAGGAAGCTGTGGGGGATCATCCTGCTCAAACTGTTTATCATGTTTGCCATCCTGCGGCTCTTCTTCTTCCCGGATATTCTGCAGCGGGATTTCCATTCCGATGAGGAGCGCAGTGACCATGTGCTTGAACAAATCATCAACCCTTAATCATATGCTTGACTCCTTTGACATGTCCCTTGTGGATTGGTCGCGCGGGCAATTTGCCCTGACAGCCATGTTCCACTGGATCTTTGTACCCCTGACCCTGGGGCTTTCCTTCATTGTGGCCTTCATGCATACGCTCTATGTGCGGACAAACAGCGAGGAGTGGAAAAAGATCACCAAGTTCTGGATGAAGCTGTTCGGGATCAATTTTGCCATCGGGGTTTCCACCGGGATCATCCTGGAATTTGAATTCGGAACCAACTGGTCCAACCATTCCTGGTTCGTGGGAGATATTTTCGGTGCTCCCCTGGCTGTGGAGGGGATCATGGCATTTTTCCTGGAATCCACATTCATAGCCATCATGTTCTTCGGCTGGAACAAGGTAAGTAAGCGGTTCCACCTGGCAGCCACCTGGCTGACCGCCTTCGGGGCCAGTCTTTCGGCCATCTGGATCCTGGTGGCCAATTCCTGGATGCAGATGCCGGTGGGGACTGTCTTCAATCCCGAAACGGCAAGGAATGAGATGACCAGTTTCTGGGATGTGCTCTTCTCCGAGATGGCCGTGAATAAATTCATGCATACTGTCACTTCCAGTTTCCTGCTGGCGTCCGTATTCGTGATCGGAGTCAGCGCCTGGTTCCTGCACAGGCGCAGGGAGGTGGTCTTTGCCAGGAAAAGCACCATCATTGCTTCGGTGTTCGGGGTGATTGCAGCGCTGGCCACCATTTTCACAGGCGATACCTCCGCCAGGATCGTGGCCAGGAACCAGCCCATGAAATTTGCTGCCATGGAGGCGCTTTACGAGGGACAGACCCACGCACCCCTGGTGGCCATCGGCGCCATGCGCACCGATACCACAGGCGCTCCCAATCCGCGGGAAGATTTCATCTTTAAGATCGAGATCCCCAACGCGCTTTCATACATGGTATTCCTTACCCCCAGCGGTTTTGTGCCGGGGATCAGCGACCTGGTTTACGGGAATGAGGAACAGGGACTCATCTCCTATGAGGAGAAGATCCGGCGGGGTTCCGTCGCACTGCAGACCCTGAGGGAAATGAAACGTGCGGAAGACCGGGG
>DSEO01000163.1 GCA_011056635.1 Bacteroides sp. | reverse complement strand
CCTGATCTCCCGCTGCATCTGTTCCGCAATTTCTGGTGTGGCGGAGATGCGGACTTTCCGGCCGTTGAATTCAAAGATGGCCGACGGGATCTCCGAAATGCTGTCGGATATGGTGACCAGTCCCTGCCCGATGGTGGCTCCCGTACTGATCTGTATCCCGTCGTTGAAGCAGCTCAAAGGCGGATCGTTCCCCGCAAAAGTCGTGACATACAGATTATTGATCCCCACATTGAAATAATCCATGGCCCTGATGCCCATTTTTGCCCCGATGATAGAATAGATCCCGGTATGTCCGTGAATTTCGTTGGTCAGGCTGATGGCCTTCCATTCAATCAGTCCGAATTTTCCGATGGTCTCATTCAGCATTTCAGCGTATTCAGGCTTATACAGGTTCGTGTCAACCGGGAAAGAAAGAAACACACGGTTGTTTGTGGCCGTCGCCGATACGAGCAGCCTGCCGATCAGTTCATAAATAAAATCAGCAGGGATCAGCCGGTTGATGGAGGCGAAGGTTACGTCATCTCGGGTTTTTACATCAAACACCAGCGGGGCCGTCAGATAAAAAGGGACCATATCATCGCGCAGATAAAGACGTCCTTCATTTGCTTTTTCAATCACTTCCTGCCGGGAATGCACCGCATTGATCTGAGCTGCATACACAGAGCCTGTATTGTGGATTGCATTCAGATAGTTCTGATCCACAGGCAGCGTTTCCTCATTTCCGGTCACCACTTCAAGTTTGAGCCCGCTCTTCCTGATGGTTTCGTAACTCTCGGGCGAAATTTCATAATTAAATCCGCTGCGGATATCCTGGTTGCCGGACCAGATGATCCGGTCAATCTTGCCGGCGATGCCGGGGTTCTCCCTGAACCAGTCCGCATAGGTTTTCAAGGAGCCCAGGGCAATCAGCGTCAATTTATCGGGGTATTTCCCGGCAGTTTCATTCAGCAGCTTTACCGATTCCCCGGTGAAGTCCGGTCCACTTCCAATGACGTCTTCTCCCCAGGGGATCTTTTCCTCAAAAGAGGCCCATCCCGGCAATGCGGCGTCTGTTTCTGCGCTTATTCCCACAGGGATACCCTCGTGATGCAAAGCAGACAACAGGCTGCTCACTTTCATGAAAACAGAACCGGGTAACAGCGTGCCCTGTGAACATGTAATGGCCAGCACCCGGATGTCGTTGCCGGACAGGAACATGCTCAGCGCACGCATATCGTCCAGTCCCCCGTCCGTATCGATAATAACATGGTATTTCGGTTTCCCCGAATGGGCAAACACTGTTCCGCAGAGCATGGCGGTGAGCAGGAAGATCCCGGTTATCTTTTTCATTCTTTCTGATCCTTATCGGGGTACATGCTCAGATGATTAACCCGTGATACAAAGTTATTATTCCCTGGTAAATAATTCAGAAGCCAGGTTCACCTGTTCCGGGTTCCCGAGTACATAGGCAATATCGTCAGTCTGAAATACGGTCCCCGGGAGGGGATGTTCAATGATATCCGTTCCCCGCTTAATCGCGAGCAGGGTCACCCCGGTTTTGTTGCGCAGCTGGATCTCCAGCAATGATTTTCCTGCTGCCTGGGAACCCGTATCGATTTTCAATGCATTGATATTCAGATTCGGAAATTCATCCAGTACGGATGGCTGGTGGATCACATCTCTTTCAGTGAATTCTCCCAGGTTCATGGTCCTGATATGCGAGAGGATCCGGTTCACCTCTTTACGCGGGTACAGCCGCTGGACCAGGATCCTGTTGAACAGATCAATAGCGATTTCCAGTCTTTCGGGAAAAACCTGGTCCGCACCAACTTTGTAAAGATCCCCCACGTGTTCAATGTGTTTGGCCCTGACCAGGATCCAGGTGTTCCTACTAATTTTTCTCACTTTGTCCGTGATGGCCATGGCCGGGATGAGATTGCCCACGGATATGACAACAATATCGGACTGATCGACATGTGCTTTCTGGAGAATGGGTTCATTCACCGCATCCCCGTAGACCACATGGTCCCCGTTCTTTATTTTTTCCTTTGCAAGGAGCGGATCGAAGATGATGGACACATGGCGGATATTGTTCAGTGTGGCCATGCGGGAAAGTTTCAGGGCACTGGTATCCTTCCCGATGATCACCAGGTGGTTTTTCAGATCGGGTATTTCCATTTCCTGAAGCGGGAAAAGCCCTTCCACGAGGAATTTGGGCAGCGGCAGTTTCAACAGGGCATCTGCCAGGGGGACCGACAGCTTGATCAGGAATGGGGTTATCGCCATGGTGATGACGGCGACGGCCAGGAAAAGCTGGTAATAGAAATTGGTAAGGATCGAATAGCCGAGGCCGATCTTTGCAAGCACAAAAGAGAATTCCCCGACCTGGCAGAGGGCCAGACCGACCATTACCGTCCCCCGGAATGTGTGCCCCAGGATAAAACCGGTCGCTCCTGCAATAATGGTTTTCAGGACGATTACCAATAATACGGCAACCAGTACCAGCTGCCAGTTATCTATGATGAAGCCCAGATCGAGCAACATTCCGATGGATACAAAAAAGAAGCTGGTGAAGACATCCTTGAACGGGATCAAGTTCGAAAATGCGTTGTGGCTGTAATCCGATTCGGAGATCATGAGTCCCGCCAGAAAAGCGCCGAAGGCAAGCGACATGCCCAGCTGGGACGTCAGCAGGGCAACGGCCAGGCAGATCAGGAAGATACTGATCAGGAACAGCTCCTGGTTCTTTGTCATGGCAATTAGATGCAACAGCCTGGGCAATAACCATTTATTACCTACATAGACCAGCCCGAGAATCAGGCCGGCCTTCACGAAGAGCATCAATATGTCGGTTGCCACATGATCATTATTGTTCCCCAGGATATCAGCGAACAGCAGCAGGGGAACCAGCATCAAGTCCTGGAAGATGAGGATGCCGAGGACGGTGCGGCCGTAATTCGATGTCAGTTCGGACCGTTCCTGCAAAAGTTTCAAAACCAGCGCAGAGCTGCTCAGGGCGGCCAGGAATCCAATGAAAAGCGCAACCTTCCAGTCCATTCCGTACAGATCCGAAAGCAGGAAAAAGACGCCTGCCGTGACAGACACCTGCATCAGGCCGCCGAAAAAAACAATCCTCCGGATCTTCAGCAGGTGTTTCAGGGAGAATTCCATCCCGATGGTGAACAGCAGCAGGATCACCCCGATCTCGGCCAGCAGTTCCAGGTTGTGTTCTGCATGGATCAGTTTGAGCAGATGCGGACCGGCGATGATCCCCGTAAGCAGGTAGCCCACCACGGTCGGTATCCTGATCCTGTTAAAAACCAGGTTCACGATGGTGGACAGGGCAAAGATGATCACGATATCCTTAAGGATGGACAGATCCATATGGCTTACAGGTAAATCAACATGTCAGGACTGTTTCATCTGGAAAATTAATCATTTTACCTGTTGCTCCGCACTTCCTGTACCTAATGTTTGAACAAGAAGTTACAATATTTGTCATCTTAGAGCGTACAGGTTCATTCTTGAAAAAAAACATGACCATGAAGTATTACATTGAAAAAACGATCGGGACATCCTTTGACGAGGCTGTAGTAAAAGTGACCGAAAACCTGAAAAAAGAAGGATTCGGCATATTGTCGGAAATCAATGTGCATGAGGTCCTGAAAAACAGACTGGATGTGGATCTCAGCAAATACAAGATCCTGGGAGCCTGTCATCCCCCGAGTGCCTATAAAGCCCTCCAGGCCCAGAATAAGATAGGGACCATGCTTCCATGCAACGTGATCGTCCGAGCACTGGAAGATCATCAAACAGAAGTGGCTGCGGTGGATCCCATTGCCTCCTTTATGGCTGTTGAAGATCCGGGTATCGCAACCATTGCTGGCGAAATCAAAGAAAAACTGAACCGGGTGATTTCCTCCCTCTAACCGCATTTAGCGGATTTTTTTTAATTTTGCGGTTACCTTAATGGACAGGGATACTCAGGAGGTGGGAGCAAAAGTGCAGATAACCGGATCATTTTTTTCCATGCTTGCGGGATTGATCATCGCCGCGCATGTGTTGATCCCGCACCACCACCATTTCCATGATTACGACCCGCAGCCTGCCGGTCAGGAATGTTATCACGGCGGTACCGCGGAATCACATGTCGCACCGGAAGAGGTGCCCTCCCACTGTCATTTTTTAAACAATTTTGTTTTTGCCAGGGAAGATGATCAGCACACTGATCTGCAGCCCGGTACATTCGCCATTGTGCTTTCGCTGGATCTCACCGTGGTCCCGGAAGAAAAAACAGGTGTCAACCCGATCATTCCCCTTGAATTCAGGATTCCCCTTCCCGTTGGTTACATCCTTGAAGATTCTCCCCTGAGAGCCCCTCCGGGCATTTGTTGATTCATAGCATCAATTTTTCTGGTTGCCTTTCCTCAATCCGGTTTTCAGGCAGCCTTTTCATGTGAACAGCAAATGTTATCTGCGATATGATACAAAGGATCATTGAATTTTCCGTTAAAAACAAACTTGTCATCGGGCTTTTTATACTGGCCTGGACCGGCTGGGGGATCTACTCCATGATGAACCTGCCCCTGAACAGTGTGCCCGATCTGACCAACAACCAGGTAAAAGTGACCACCTACACCCCCGACCTGGCCACGGAGGAGGTGGAGCGGTTGATTACCTATCCCATCGAACTGGAAATGGGTAACCTGCCCGGATTGATCGAGATCCGCTCGGTGTCCAACTTTGGATTGTCCGATATCACCCTGGTCTTCGATGAGCGCATGGGTATGTACAAACCCAGGCAGCTTGTCAAGGAAAAATTAATAAGCGCTGCCGGTAAATTACCCGTGGGAGTGGGGGAACCATCCATGGGACCGATGACTTCGGGACTGGGTGAAGTATACCAGTATGTGCTCACACCCGGGCCGGGTTATGATACCCTGTATGATGCCATGGACCTCCGGGAGATCCAGGACTGGATCGTGAAAAAGGAATTGATCAATATTCCCGGTGTGGTGGGAGTGAATACCATGGGGGGATACCTGAAACAATACGAGGTGGCCGTGGATCCTGTCCGGCTGAGAAGCTACAACATTACCATCAGCGATATATACGAGGTTCTGAGGAAAAACAATGCCAACACAGGCGGCAGCTATATCGAAAAGAACCGGCAGGCATATTTTATCAGGGGCGAAGGACTGATCACCTCCCTGGAGGATATACGTAATATCGTTATTCATGATGAAGGCGGGACCCCCCTTCGGATTGGAGATGTGGCCCGGGTCGGTTTCGGAAGCGCACCCCGGTTCGGGGCTTTTACCTATAACGGAAACGGAGAGGCGGTCGGTGGGAAGATCATGATGCTGCGCGGGGAAAATCCCGCCGGGGTAATTAAAGATGTGAAGGAACGGCTAACAAGGGTCAGGGAAGCCTTGCCGGAGGGTGTACAGTTGGAACCATTTCTGGACCGTTCCTCCCTGATCGCTGAAACCACGCATACTGTCGTTGAAAACCTGGCACTGGGAGCCCTCATCGTCATTTTTGTGCTGGTATTCCTGATGGGGAATTTCCGGTCAGGCCTGATCACCGCCTCGGTCATTCCCCTGTCACTGCTGTTTGCCCTCGGGATCATGTACACTTTTGATTTCTCGGCCAATTTGATCAGCCTGGGAGCGGTGGACTTCGGGATCATCATCGACGGGGCGGTCATTATCGTGGAATTCGTTGTCTTTCAATTGAGCCGGAACATGGTTTCATTGAAGAACAGCAGGGGCAGGGAGCTTCAGGCCCGGATGGATGAGATCACCATCCGGGCATCGGGACGGATGATGCGAACCGCCATATTCGGACAATTGATCATCCTGATCGTTTTCATCCCGATCCTTGCACTCACGGGCCAGGAGGGCAAGATGTTCCGTCCAATGGCCATAACATTCGGCTCGGCACTCATCGGCGCCATCATTTTGTGCCTGACCTATGTGCCGATGATGACCGCCTGGATCGTGCGGCCGGATAAAAGGGATGCTCCGAAACCGGCCGACCGGATCCTGGGTTGGGTTCGAAGGGGATACCGGAAACTGCTGGGTTCGGCACTGCGTTACCGTTATGCGGTCACATCTGGGATCCTTCTCCTGTTCATTGCCGCCCTTTTTATCTTTTTTCGCATGGGTGCCGTCTTTATCCCGACGCTGGACGAAGGAGATTTTGCCATTCACCCGATCCTGCAACCGGGAACTTCCCTGGAGGAGACCGTAAGGATCAACACCAGCCTTGAGCAGGTCCTGCTGGAAGAATTTCCCGATGAGGTGGAGCAGGTGGCCACCAAGATCGGCACAGGGGAAATCCCCACCGATCCCATGTCGCTGGAAATGGCCAAAATGATCATCAATCTGGCCCCGAGAAATGCCTGGACAAGGGCACAAACCAAGGATGAACTGGAAGCCCTGATGAAAGCGGAGATGTCGTCAGCCGTACCGGGTGTGAATTTCTTCTTCTCCCAGCCTGTGGAGATGCTTTTTAACCACCTGCT
>DSEO01000218.1 GCA_011056635.1 Bacteroides sp. | reverse complement strand
TCATGCGGAGATCATCCCCCAGGTGCTGTGGAGCTACCGGCTGGTCTTCGCGGTGATGGCCCTGGGCTATTTCACCCACTGGGTGCCCGAGCGGTGGAAGCTGGCCCTGATGAACTGGTACATCCGCATACCTATCTGGGCCAAGGCGATCATCGCCGTGGTGGTGATCTTCCTCATCTACCAGTCCTGGTCCGCCGACCTGCAGCCTTTCATCTATTTCCAGTTTTGATTATATTTGATGGACCTTACCAAACAGTCTCATAATCCATGCAGGTAAAACCCAGGAAGTGTCCTTTCCGCGCCAATCCCCTTCCCAGCTTCACCATCCTGGCCATTGCAGTGTTCTATATGTTTACCAACTTCCTCCACCACAACTGGACGAGGACAGGACCGCAGGAGCGCGGGGTCATTCACTGGGATGTGATCTCCTATTACGGTTACCTCCCGGCTACTTTTATTTACGGGGATGTGACCCTGAAGTTCCTGGAGGATCCTCCTGAAGGATTTGTCAATGACGACAAATTCTGGCCGTCCAGGCTTGATAACGGCAATTTCTTGATCATTACCTCCATGGGACTCTCCGTGCTGTATGCCCCATTTTTTTTCATGGCCCATGCCCTGGCCCCGCTGTTCGGGGAGGCAAGGGACGGATTCGGTTCCATCTACCAGTTCTTCCTGGTGATCAGTGCCCTAGTCTATGTGGTGCTGGGTTTTGTTCTTTTGAAAAATTTACTTCTCAGATACTTCAAACCTCTGATCACGGCAGTTACCCTGCTGGCGGTAGCCTTCGGCACCAACCTTTTTTATTATTCCACTTTTGAGGCGGCCATGCCCCATTCCTATAATTTTTTCCTGATCGTGGCCTTCCTGGTGACGGTGATCCGCTGGCACGAGAAGCCCGATGTATTGCGAACCCTCTTCACCGGTGCGCTTTTTGGATTCATAACCCTGGTCAGGCCCACCAACATACTGGTAATCTTTATCCTGATTCTCTGGGATGTGAAAACCTGGAAGGAGTTTACCACCCGCCTCCTGTTCTTTCTCAATAAATTCCACCTGGTCCTGATCATGCTTGCCGCATTTATTGCGGTGTGGATTCCCCAGTTTCTTTACTGGAAGGCCATTACCGGCCACTACCTGTTTTTCTCCTACGGAGCGGAGGAGGGATCCTTCTATTTCGGGCATCCCCATATCCTTGAAAGTCTTTTCAGCTATAAGAAGGGGTGGTTCGTCTATACGCCCATGATGCTGCTGGCCGTTGCCGGGATCTTCATCCTGCCGAAACGGCTGCCCCGGTTCTTTCTTCCTGTGCTGTTGCTCCTGCTGTCCATGATCTACGTGCAGAGTTCCTGGTGGTCCTGGTGGTTCGGGGGAGGTTTCGGACTGAGGGCCTATATCGATATATATGGTATCATGGCTGTTCCCCTTGGGGTGGTGGTGGAAAGAATCCTGCTCCATAAAAGGGAATTGATAAGATATGCAGGGCTTACCCTGATCACGGTGCTTCTGGTATTTCAGCTGGTCAACACTTACCAGTACCGGCGCAACATCATCCATTATGTGGGCATGAACCGGACGGTCTACTGGATGGGTTTCCTCAAGCTGAAATCGCCGCCGGGATTCTGGGACAAGCTCACCATGCCCGATTATACCCTCGCCAGGAAAGGGATTTACGTGACCTATTATACGGGGGATCAGTACAGGGATATTGCTGAAATGGAAGCTCAGGATGGACGGGAGTATGTAGAAAGCATGATCCGTGATAACATGCAGTTATTGAGACAGATCGACAGGTATGCCGCCCGAAACCAAACAGACATGGAACAAGCGGTCGCTGAGGTAGCTGAAAGAATGTATTTGCAAATGACCAATCAGTAAGGTATGCTTGGGAACAGAACAATTGCCGTGGTGATACCGGCCTATAATGAAGAAAGACAGATCGGGAAGGTCCTGGAGAACATGCCCGGTTTTGTGGACCGGATCATCGTGGTGAATGATCACTCATCAGACAGGACAGAAGAGATCGTAAAGTCCTTCATGGAGAAGGATGACCGGGATCACAGTTCGGACAAAATCGGACCGCGGCCCATTCTGAAGAATGACTACAATGAAGCCGAAATGGTGCTCCAGGAATATGACCGGCGGGAAATAGACTATTTCACTCCTTCGGTGGTGGTCAACCAGAAGCCTGAGACGGACAGGGTGATCCTGATCACACATCAGAAGAATGGGGGTGTAGGAACTGCCATTGCCAGGGGATACAAATGGTGCAAGGACAATAACATAGAATGCACAGCGGTCATGGCGGGAGACGGACAGATGGATCCGCTGGAACTGGAGGATATATGCCGGCCGGTGCTGGATGAAGGTATTGATTATGTCAAGGGGAACCGCCTCATACACAGGAGCGCCAAGTTCGTGATCCCCCGAACACGCTATTTTGGCAATTCGATCCTCTCGATCCTGACCAAAATGGCATCAGGTTACTGGCGGATTTCGGACACGCAGACCGGATATACAGCTATTTCTCTTAATGCCTTAAAAAAGATTGACATCCACAATATCTACCCGGGCTATGGAATGCCCAATGACATGCTTGTTAGGCTGAATTTGGCCAGGTGTACCATCAAAGAGGTGGAGATCAAACCAGTGTACCGAATCGGGGAGAGGTCAAAAATGAAGATCGTACGGGTGATCCCCAGGGTTTCCTGGCTACTTTTTAAGGCATTTTTCCGAAGGATCTGGGTGAGGTACTTCAAGCGGGATTTCCACCCGCTTTTCCTGCTTTACATCCTGGGTATCATGCTCTTCATGAGTTCCATCCCTTTCCTGGTAGAGATTCTCAGGAATCTCTTCGTGGCGGGGAAGGTTACCCCCAACAGTGTCCTGATGATATACATATTCCTGGTAATCTCGGGATTGCAGTCATGGTTGTTCGCCATGTGGATGGATATTCAGGACAACGACCGTCTCCAGAAATAGATACACTGTACTTTTCGGCAATCCCAGACGAGATCGGAATCATTCCCGGAGCCCGGAATCCTTCCCGGAGCCCAGTCTGAATCCTGTGGCCAGCAGGAAGATGAATAATTCCCCGGCGATGAACCAGAGCCGGTTGAGGAAAGAGATGGTGGTAGCCTGCTCCGTGTCGAGTCCGGCAAGCACCAGGTACCCGATGATAATGCCTTCCCGTAGTCCCAGTCCCCCCGGCAGAATGATCGCGATGATACCAAAACATACGCTCAGGGGAAAGGCAAACATCATTACCGGTGTAATTTCGCCGCTGAAGGCAAGCATGAACATATAAAATCCGACGATCCAGCATATCCAGATCAGCAGGACTGACCCGATCATGGGCAGTGAAGCCCCGAGCCGGATCAGGGGCACTTCCACCGTTCTTTTGAAGATCCGCCAGAACAGCTGCAGGATCCAGTCATGTACCTTCTTGAAGAACAGAAACAGTGTGAGCCCAGCGATCAGGAGTACAACCAGGATGCTAATCCACCGGAATCCGTAAAAAATGATGGTGGGGACCGCACTGATCAGGAAACCGGCCCATATATATATCAGTTGCTCCTTCAGGGAGATAAAAGAAAGGTTTTTCACCTCTTTTTTGCCGGAGGCAAGGTATCCTGCCCTGCCCAGGATCACCCATATCTTTCCGGGGATGTATTTGGCAAAGACTGATTGACCGTGGGATTCCAGGGCCTTCCTTCCCGACACGGGATATCCGTGTACCCTAAGGGCCACACCCCAGCTGAATGTGCTTGCCAGAAATCCGGCAAACAGCAAAGCCAGAGAAATAATAAGCGCTAAAAGGTTTTCCAGTTCCGGGATAATATACTCCTGGTCGATAAGATATATAAAAAGGAAAATAAAGGATATGAACAGCAGCAGGTTGAAGATTCGTTTCATGTAAACGGAAGCTTGGTTCCAAGATAGAGATATTATGGGGGAATTAAATCCTGGAATGGCTATATTTACGATCTCAATTCGCGAAAATGTCACAAATTCTTTCGGTCATCATTCCGGCATACAACGAGGGAAAGACCATACGCAATATTCTTGACAGAGTGCTCGAAGTAAAGATCGAGGGGATCCGGCTGGAAGTCGTTGTGGTAGATGACTTTTCAACGGACAACACCAAAGCGGTGGTAAGTGATTATCTGACCGCTCACCCGGAACACACAATTAGGCTTGTAGGGCAGGAGCGGAACATGGGGAAAGGTGCTGCCATTCGCAGGGGTATTGGGGAGGTAAGCGGAGATTTCCTGGTGATCCAGGATGCGGATCTTGAATATGATCCCCATGAGTTCCGGGATTTGCTCGCACCAATACTGGGGGGTCAGGCAGATGTGGTTTACGGTTCGCGATTTATGGGTGCCAATCCCCACCGGATCCTTTTCTTCTGGCATTCCATCGGCAACAAGCTGCTCACTTTCCTGTCCAACATGTTCAATAACCTGAATTTGACGGATATGGAAACCTGCTATAAGATGTTCCGGTCAGAGATCATCAAAAAGGTCCACCTGAAGGAAAACCGGTTCGGATTCGAACCCGAGATCACGGCAAAAATTGCCCGGATTCCTGGCATCAGGATCTATGAAGTAGGGATCTCCTACTACGGAAGAACTTACGATGAGGGCAAGAAAATCAACTGGAGGGATGGTTTCTGGGCCATATACTGTATCTTCAGGTACGGGCTATTCAGAAGCAATTTTAACAGATGATGGAAAAGTTGCAGAAGTACCTGGTACCTGTCTTACTGCTGGTGATTGTCGCCGTCTACACGGTGCTCGTCTTCCTTTCCGAGGGGACCATCGGAGGAGCAGATGACATGACCCATTACAGGTATTCCAGGTACGCCTTCCAGAATCCCTATTTTTTCCTCCACCACTGGGGCAAGCCCTTCTTTACGGCACTCACCGCCCCCTTTGCCCAGTTCGGCTATAACGGGGTACGCATCTTTAATGTGCTGGCAGGCGCTGCAGCTGCCTATTTTGCATACAGGGTTACCATGGAACTGAAGCTGGATTACCCGGTTCTGGCTATTATCCTGGTGATCTCGGCACCTTTGTACACCGTGCTGATGCTTAGTGGGATGACTGAAATCCTTTTCAGTCTTATTCTGATCTTATCCATCTTTCTGTTTTTCAGGAAGAAACACATATGGGCGGCCCTGCTACTTTCATTCCTGCCTTTTGTCCGGACCGAAGGGGCGGTCATGCTGCCATTTTTTATGGTGGCACTTATCTGGCAAAAACAATGGAAAGCACTTCCATTCATTTTCTTCGGATTCATTTTTTACAGCATCGTGGGTAGTTTTCACTTCAAGGATCTTCTCTGGGTGATCCACGAAATGCCCTACAAAGGGAATGCGAAAGGGATTTATGGCAGCGGTGAACTGTTGCATTATGTGAACAATACAAAATTTATTTTCGGTATTCCCCTGGCCATTCTGATGATCGTGGGATTGGTTGTGTGGGCCTCCGGGCCGTTGGCAAGCAGGAAAGGAGTCACGAAAGAATGGATCATGGAGATGCTGGTGATCTACCTTCCCGCCCTGCTATATATTGCGGCACACAGCTATGTGTGGTGGAAGGGAAAGGGAAACTCGGTGGGCATGATCCGGGTGATTGATGCCATCGTCCCGGTGGCTGCGGTCCTGGGTGTGCGGGGTTGGAGCGGGCTGATGAAGTGGATTCCGCTGAAGGAATGGTGGAAGACAGGATTCACGGTCCTGCTTTCCATTTACCTGGTGACCGTCCCTCACCGGGTATATGAAATTCCCGTTCCGTTGGGTGGTACCCAGGTGTTGATCAAGAAAGCAGCCGAATGGCTCCGGGAATCTGAATATACAGGAAAAAAAATCTATTATTATGACCCGTTCTGGTGTTTTTTCCTGAAAGTTAACCCCTATGATGAGGAAAGGGCCCACGCATTTGTTTACAGGAGGGATGAACCGGAGTACAATATCAGTGAGGGGGAGATTGTCCTGTGGGACGCCCACTTCAGTCCCAACGAGGGACAGCTTCCACTGGAGAATTTGATGGACAATCCCCATTTCAGGCTGGTCCACCTGGTAAGGGATAAAAAACCCTTCACGGTGCTCGGCGGGTATGAATATGAGATCTATGTCTTCCAGCGGATCGCGGAAAAGGACAGTGTTGACAATCACAAAATCTATGAGGCGCTCCTGGAGGAGATCCTGCGGGAATGAACTGGCGCCGGACGGCTACCTGGAGATGGGCATGGCGTAGGAGGTCACATCTTTCCCGGTGATCTCTTTGTCGCAGAGGATGATCAGCCGCTCCAGCACGTTGCGGAACTCCCGGATGTTGCCGGTCCATGTGATCTTCTGCAGCTCTTTGATGGCATCTCCGGTGATCACCCTGGGATGGGTTCCGTACTCCTCGCAGATCACCCGGTTGAAGTGATCGGCCAGCAGCGGGATGTCCTCCAGGCGTTCGTTGAGGGAGGGTACGTGGATCAGGATCACACTGAGCCGGTGGTACAGGTCCTCCCGGAACGTG
>DSEO01000217.1 GCA_011056635.1 Bacteroides sp. | reverse complement strand
TGTTTTCCCCATGCCCGTGATATCCGATATATCAGCGTGGGACAGGCCTTCCAGTTCGCTCAGCACAAATACGATCTTCTGTTTCGGACTCAGACTGTATGTCAGCCTTCTGATGATCCTGCCAGTTTCCTCGTTTTCCAGCCGGTTATCCGGACCGTTTTCACCGGTCAGTTCCATCAGGTTCCAGTCACCCGCACCGGGATAGACAAGCTGCATGCGTTTCTTTTTTCTCAGTGCATCAAAACATTTGTTCACGACGATCCTGTAAAGCCAGTTGCTGAACTTCCTGTCAGGTTCGAAATCCCGGATCCTGTCCCAGACGGTAATAAAAGATTCCTGGACAACGTCCTTGGACTCCTCTTCGTCATGCATGATCCGGAATGCCACCCTGAATGCAAAGTCGGCATACCGCCTGAAAAGTGACCGGAAGGCGTTCTCATCCCCCCGGATGCATGATGCAATGATCTGGATCGTTTCCGGCACAGGTTTCCCGGTTTACATATAATACGGAGAGAGAAAGGTAAGGTAAAATCCGGTCCGGAATTTTTTTTTTGAGACCCTGTTCAATCAACTTCCTGATTTGTCCTCTTATTCAACCAGTTTCCCGTCCTCTTTGAAGATTTTCAGGATCCGCGGATCGTTCCTTTTGTCGGGGATTTCCCAACCTTCCATCATCACGGGATACCCCAGTCCGACCCTGAGTTCGTTCCCCTGGTTAACCCGGAGCGGATCAATACAGATCCAGTTACAGATCAAGGAAGAATAGGCGGGCCAGAAATACCCGGTGTAGATCAGTTCATCATCTGCGGTTACCCCGAAAGCCACTCCGTCTACAGCATGTTCCATGTTTTCAATGGCCTTCTTGGCATCCTCAGATAATTTGAAAATATGTGTGCAGGAGTCATAGGACAGAAAGTCAGCATATTTGATGAGCGGATCCTTCTGCAACTCCGCTGTGGACTGATCTATCTGGCAGGTAGACTCCACGGTTTCATAGGATTCCAGCAGGTAAAGTTCCACCCCATTGGGAACGCAAGTGGAACCCATCCACTCGCAGGAGCCGGGGGCAGTGATACTGAGGATTATAAAAATGCGGACAGTGAAGGCTCCCAACATAGGATTGTTTTTCATATTCATACAAATTTATCCCTGACTACACCAACAGGATGAAATATAGAAGGCAGAGGTTGCGTGAAGAAAAAAGGCAAAACCGTTACCGGGCGGCGGTCCCGTTGTTTCCGTACCAGGACAGGGTCTGGATGAAGGCATCGGGATAGCCGGACCGGTGGAGCTCGGCCAGTTTCTTTCTGGCTTCCTGGTAGCTGCCGAATACCCCGTAAGAATACCTGTAATAGCCATCGGTGCATACGAATTCCTGCACACTGTCAAGATACCGGAAACGTGACAGTTTCACCGGACTGTTCGTGGCCATCACCTGGATGGTCAGGTGACAGGAAGCGGTATACTCATTGTGGTAAACTCCGTCCTCGGGAAGCAGGCTGCTTGGAACGTAGAACTCCGCCACTCCTGCCTCCCTGGAGGGCAATCCCGTGAGGGTGACGATCACCTGGCGGTTCAGGTACCTGCCCAGCGGGGAATCGGTTCCGTCAGGCTGCCTGTTGCGGGCCACGGGAGCGGCTTCTCCCACACCCTCCACTTCGATCCGGTTTGGATCCGCACCCTTTTCAGCCATGTAACGTGCCACGCGATCGGCGCGCTGCAAAGAAAGCAGCAGGTTATAATCCTCCGAACCTGTTGCATCGGTGTGCCCGGTAATATGGATCCCGGTTTGGGGATAGAGCTCCAGCAAATCCAGGATCTTCTCGATCTCCACCCGGGCGGCCGTGCCCAGCGAGTTGTCATTCAGATCGAACGGTATGCCGGTATAGAGGGTGCAGGAGCCGTTTTCAGGGACCGGCCACTGTGCTGCCTCCTGCAGGGGCGATTCCTCTTCCAGTGATGGTTTCTCTTCCAGTGATGGTTTCTCTTCCAGCGATGCGGTCTCTTCCCCCGGTTTCCAGTTCATGATCTCCTCGATTTCGTCGGTGACAGGCGGTTCAATGGCTTCTGTCAGTGAAGAGGGAACATGGGTCCCTGCCTCCTGCACACCTGGTTCCGGAATGGCAGGGGCCACCACTTCATTCACCTCAGCTTCTGCTACGGCAACCTGCTCCTCCGGCTCCAGCTCAATTACCATATTGATCACATTGGTGGTCGGATCGGAAGGCCTTCTCACGGCATAGTAACCATCCATCTCATCCCATCCCGGGTTGAAAAAAACATCTTCACCGGTGGTGCTGACCGGGTAACCTGCATTCACAGGCTCACTCCAGGTCCCATCAGCCTGCAGTCCGGAAAAAAATACGTCAATCCCCCCGATGGACGCATGCCCCTGGGAACTGAAAAAAAGGATCGAGTCATTGGCGGAGATGAACGGAGTGTGCTCCTCGTAAGGGGTATTGATCGACGGCCCCAGGTTGGCGGGTGTCCCCCATTCGCCTTTATCGTTCCGGCGGGAAACATAAATATCGTAGCTTCCCAGCCCTCCCCTGCGGTCGCTTGTGAAATAAAGCGTGTTGCCGTCCCTGGAAATGCTGGCGTGGGTCTCCGAGGTTCTCCCGTTGATGGGAGCATTCAGCTGTTCTGCCACCGACCAGCTTCCTCCCTGGAAATGTGAGACAAGAATATCGGAATGGGAATAGTAGTGATGAACAAGATAGAGTTCTTTTCCATCGTATGAGAGGCATACGGGATAGGTTTCCCCTACCATCCCCAACTCGCTGTTGATCACCCGGGGCCTGGACCATACTCCATTCGTCCGGGTGGACATCACGATCTTCCTGTCCGAGGGGTAGTCCACCAGGAAGATCATTCTGTTACCATCTCCGGAGATCACGGGATTGTTGCTGGAAGGCAGTTCGTCGTTGAACCGGTCGAATACGTCGTTGAATGCAAAAGCGGGCGACCGGCCCACCATTTCCCTGGCCCTTTCGCAGGCTGCGATCTGCAGTCCGGCATACTCCAGCTGCAAAGGATCCTCGTCCGATCCCGATTCCCTGTACTGTTCATAATTCCGGACAGCCTCGTCAAACTGGTTGTTCAGGTGGTAGGCCCTTCCCAGGTAAAAGTAGGTCAATACCGGGGCACCGGATTCCTTATGGGAATTTGCTTTGTAAGCATGCGTCACCCCTTCTGCCGCCTCCTTCAGGTAAAGGATGGCCTCCTCCTGCATACCTGGTATATGGAGGCAGCAGGCTCCGCAGTGGAACAGCATGTTGCTGTTCCCCGGATCAAGGGTAAGCAGGTTCTTGTACCTGTTAAAAGCCTCCTCATAAAATCCGGTCTGGAAGAGGTATTCCGCATCGAAGAAGATCCGTTTGAATTCCTTGGTATACTGGGCACTGACTGCCGCAGACAAACACAGGAACAGGACTAGCGCATACCTTCTTGACCGCCTCATGGGACAAATGTATGAACTATCCGAATCTGTCCATAATATATTTATCCACAGAGTTTTCGACAATGGGAAGGATTCAGCGGCTACCGGAGATCTCTGATCCTCACCTCAATATTCTTTGCTGCTGTGCACATGGTTAATAAGCGTGACCGGGTTTCCATGCCCCGGCACAGGTCATACAGTCTTTTCAGAAAATCATCCCGGCAGGAAAAAAACATCACCGGAATTGCCAGGGTCAGGAGCAACCGGGCAGCCCCGGTAAGCTTCCGTGTATACAACTTCCTTTCATTGGTTCGTTCAGGTTTTCTCTGTTAATCTGTAAAAGACCGGTACAAGTATCAGGGTAAGCAGGGTGGAGACCAGCAATCCGCCAATGATCGTCCATCCCATGGGTGCCCACAGGGTCCCTCCCCTGAGCGTAAGCGGTATCAATCCCCCGATGGTGGTCAGGGCTGTCAGCACAATTGGCGTGAGACGCGTCTCGGCAGCCTGCTGAAGGGCCTCCAACAGCGGAAGTCCCCGGTCCCTCAGTTTGTTGATGTAATCAACCAGGATGATGGAATTATTCACCACGATCCCCACCAGGCTCGTGAGCCCCACGAAGGCGGTGAAGGAAAAGGTGTAGCCGGTGACCAGCAGCGCCCAGACCATCCCCGTGGCAGCGAACGGGATGGCCAGGAAAACAATGAAGGGCTGCTTGAAGGACCTGAACTGCAGTACCAGCACCGCCAGGATGGAGATGATGGCGATCAGGATGGCATGGGTGATCCCGCCGAATGACTCGGTCCTGCTCTCCAGCTCCCCGCCGATAATGTAGCTGTATCCGGGTGGCATGTCATACTGCTCCAGGAAAGCAAGAGCCGGATCCATCACCTCGTCCAGGGTGAACCCGCTCTCTAGGTCCGCCGTGATCTCGGCGGTACGGTCCATCTGGTAGCGGCTGATTGTGCTTGGCACCTGCCGGAGCCTGATCCGGACCAGCTGCTTCAGCTGTATCTGTCTGCCCGATAGGGATGACACATAGATCCTGTCCAGATCCTCCGGCCGGAAATCCCCGCCGGGACCCATTTTGAGTATGATCCGGTGCTCCTCACCGGAGGGATCCCTGTATTTGGATACGCCGATCCCGGTGACTGCGGTTCGGATGGTGCGGTCGATCTCAATGACCGGCACTCCCAGCATGCTGGCCTTTTCCCTGTTGATGTCGAAAAAAAGTTCGGTGTTTGTCTGCACAAAATGATTCTGCAGGTTGATCACGCCAGGTTGCCGGCTCACAAAGTCTTCCAGGTCAGTGGAGATCCTCCGCAACTCCTCCAGTTTCTCACCGGTGATGAACACCTGGACGGGTGCGGACACCGGTGGGCCCTGTTCAAATTCCTTGACCCTGATCCGGGCCCCCGGGTAGGTGTCGAATTCATTTCTCAGTTCCCTGATCATGCGCTCGAAAAATTCCGGAGAATAGGCCATGAATTCCACGTAGATCTCCGCATATGACAGGTCGCCCCGCTTGGGAAAGACATTGTAATAGATCTGGGGATTCCCGTGGCCCACGTTGGTGGCATAGTATTTCACGCGGGGGGTGGTATCCAGAACGCTCTCAACGTAACGGGCCACTTCATCGGTGCGCGCAATATCAGTTCCCTCGGGCAGTGTGGCCTGGATCATCAGGTTGGGCTGCTCCGCCTTGGGGAAAAAGCTGACGCCCACATACCGGAACGCCCACAGGGATCCTCCCAAAAATATCAGCGCCAGGATCACCGTGAGCACAGGATTCGCCAGCGCCTTCCGCAGGCTTGCCCTGAAAGGCTTCTCAATGATCCATTCCAGCAGCAGCCGGAATCCCTTTACTTTCCTTCCCGGAGAACCTGAACCTCTGAACAGCCTGCTGGTGATGGCCGGTGTGAGTGCCAGGGCCACGCACAGGGAAGCGGTCAGTGTGATCATGATGGTCAGCGGCAGCGAGCGGATGAAGGCCCCCGCCATATAGGGCATAGCGGCCAGGGGGACGAATGCCAGGATGGTGGTCAGCGTGGCTGTGACCACCGGCCATCCGATCTCCGAAGCGGCGAGGATGGAAGCTTCCCTGGGCGGGTGACCCCTGGAAATGAACCGGTTGATGTTCTCGACCATGACGATGGAATTGTCCACCAGCAGTCCCAACGCCACCACCAGGGCAGCAATGGAGATCTGCTGCAGTCCGTATCCCGCATAATCCACAAATCCCAGTCCGATCACAATGGACAGCGGAATGGCGATCACCACCACCAGGGCGGAACGGACACCCAGGGACAGAAAGATCACGATACCCACCAGGAGGATCCCCTGCAGCAGGTTGTTCAGGAAACCGTAGATCCGGTTCCTTACCTTGGCCGGCTGGTCAAAGACCATCTCCAGCGCCATTCCATCCGGGAGGTTCTTTTCAAATTCTGCGATCACGGGCAGCAGGTCTTCTCCGGTCCGCAGTACATTCATCTTCTCTTTCTGGCAGATCCCGATAAAGATGGCTCGTCTTCCCAGGTAACGGGCATGGTAATTCAGATCTTCATACCCGAACGAAACGGTGGCAATATCCCTGATGTAGATCAGCCTGCCCTGGTATGAGTTTACCGCTGTATTGCGGATCTCATCCAGGTCCTGGTATGACCCGGAAGTCTTCACGCTGAGGCTCCTGTTTCCGATCACCACCTCTCCTCCAGGTATGTTGGCATTGTTACTCTCGATGGCCCGGATCACATGATCCATGGAAGTATTTATCCCGGCCATCTTTTCGAAATCGAGCAGGATGTGGATCTCCCTTTCAGGAAGTGCGTAAAAGTCCACCTTCCTGATACTGCTGTGTTTTGCCACCAGCCTGCGGAGTTTTTCGGCCTCCCGCTTCAGATCGGAAAAGGAAGCCGAATCGGAGATAAGGGCCAGCTGGTACATGGCCATATCCGCAGTGGTCCACTGGACCAGCTCCAGCCCTATGATCTCTGCGGGAAGATCGCTGCGGATATTGTTTACCTGCTGGAGCACTTCAGCGTATTTCTCATCGGCGTCGGTATCAAAGTCAAATTCCACACTGATGACGGCCAGCCCATCTCTCACCGAGGTGCTGATCTGATCGATCTCTTCCAGCTCATTGATGGTCTCTTCGATGGGAAGCGCCACCATTTTTTCCAGGTCCACCGGATTGGC
>DSEO01000216.1 GCA_011056635.1 Bacteroides sp. | reverse complement strand
TCGGGAAGATCCACCTGGCCGGGGCGGGTGATCCCGTACCCGATCAGCTCCCAGTTCACCAGGTCCCTGCTGTGGTGGACGGGCAGGCCGGGAAACCATTCAAAGGAGGAATTGACCAGGTAATAGTCATCTCCGACCCGGCAGACAGATGGGTCCGGATAGAACCCGGGGAGGACCGGGTTCCGGAAGTTGCCGGGGACCTGCTGGGCGTTTGCGGAGAATGCGGTGAAAATTCCCGCACACAGGAGTACCCGCCTCAGTCTGCGGGTGACCGCGCTTAATTGGATGTGAACTGTTTTCATGGAAGGTATGATTTATCAAAGACGAACATTTTGAGACAGCCTCAGGATGTCATATATGCAAAATATGAAAAAACGGACGGAATCCATTATTTTTGATAAAAACAAACCCGTATGCGCATCCGTAAACTGATCAGTCTGCCACCGGGGATGGTCTCCCGTTTTCACGCACTTGAAAAGAAGGACAATAAAGCATGGTTCTGCAGTTCTGATCCGGAGGAGCAAAGAGCGGGGTCGGGGGGAGGGACGGCCCACCTGCTGGCATCAGCTTTCCGCGCATCGCGATCCGGGAAGGATTTCAGGAAATGGCTTATCGCTGAGAAGCGTCTGATCATCCACTCGGCCGGGGAAAGCCGCCGGTTGCCCGCCTATGCAGCATCGGGAAAATCACTTCTGCCCGTACCGGTATTCCGCTGGTCCAAGGGACAGTACCTGGACCAGAAACTGCTCGACTTCCAGGTGCCCTACTATGAAAGGATCCTGAAAAATGCACCGGATGGATACTGTACCCTCATTGCCAGCGGGGATGTGATGTTCATCTCATCCGACCGTTTCAGAAACCTTCCACAAGCCGATGTCCTGGTTTTCGGCGTCTGGGTGGATGACCAGGTGGCCTCCCGTCACGGGGTGTTTTTCAGCCCGAGGGAAAAACAGGATCAGCTCGCCTTCGTGAAACAGAAACCTTCCCTTCAGGAATTGAGGGAGCTTTCCCGCGGGTATTTCTACCTGATGGATTCGGGTATTGTCCTGCTGAATGCGGCCACCACCATGACCCTGATGAGAAGGTCCGGATGGGATGAGAAGCAGGAAACCTTCCGGGGAGGAATACCGGATTTTTATGACCTGTACGGCGAAATGCTGGCCTCCTTCGGAACAGAACCGGAGGCCGGGGACCGGGAGCTGCAGGACCTGCAGGTGAAGCTGGTCCCTCTGCACGAGGGAGAGTTCTATCATTTCGGAAGCAACAGCGATTTGATCGAATCTTCTCTGAAGCTTCAGAACAGGGTCACCGACCAGCGCCTGAAACTGACCCGGGAACCGGACCATCATCCTTCCATCTTTCAGCAGAATTCACAGATCGGGCTGAGTTTCACGGAAAATAATCACCATATCTGGATCGAGAACTGCTACATTGCCGCTTCGTGGAAGCTGAACCACCATCATATCCTGACGGGGATCCCTGACAATGACTGGAAAATAGAGCTGCCGGAAGGGATCTGTGTGGACGTGGTACCCCTGGGCAAGGAGCGGTATGTCCTTCGCACCTATGGTTTTTCGGACCGGTTCAGGGAAACACCCGACAGCGGGGGATTGTGGATGGAGAAGCCGCTACAGGAGTGGCTTGACCATCGCCGGGTCACACCGGAGGAGGCCGGCATTTCATTTGCCGCATCCATCTTTGAGGCTCCCCTGTTCCCGGTCCTCGCAGGGGAGGAAATAAGGGAGATGCTGGAGTTCATGGTGGATAGCGGATCCGGACCAGATGGGAAGCGGATGGAGCAAATCCGCGATCAGTGGGTGCAATGTGACAGGCTCTCGGCGAAGGAACTGATCGCAAAGGCTGATCTGTCAACCCTCTATCAGCAGCGTCAGACCCTGAAGATCCGGTCCCTTCCCGTGCTGGCTGAAAACCAGCAGACGAGCATTTTCTATTACCTGGACCTGGAGAAGACCGCGGCCGATTACCGGGAAGCGAAACTGGAACCACCCGCGGCGCTCCCGCCCGGTGAGCCGGTGATCAAAAGGATCAACGACAGCATGTTCCGGGCCAGGGTACTGGCCGGCCGGAAGGAGGCTGAAAAATTGGAAAAACAGGCATTCTCCATCCTGCGGGAAGCCATGACCGCTACCCTGAAACAGACGCCGGTCATCCCCCGCCGCAACCTGCTGGACGATCAGATCCTCTGGGGAAGGAGTCCGGTGAGGCTGGACCTGGCAGGGGGATGGACCGATACACCGCCTTACTGTATCATGGAAGGGGGCAGGGTGGTGAATATGGCGGTGGAGCTGAACGGACAGATGCCCCTGCAGGTTTTTGCCCGTCCCATTACAGACCACAGGATCGTGCTGCGCTCCATTGATTTGGGGATCAAGAAGGAAATCCGAACCTTTGAGGAACTGCATGCATATGACCGTCCGGGAGATGGATTTTCCATCCCCATGGCTGCGCTGGTGCTCGCCGGTTTCGGCAACCTTTTTTCCGGAAGGGAGTATCCTGACCTGGCTTCCGCGCTGAAGGAGTTCGGCTGTGGCATTGAGATGTCACTGCTGGCCGCCATACCCAAAGGATCCGGACTGGGTACCAGTTCCAACCTGGCGGCCACGGTTCTGGGGACCCTCAGTGAATTCTGCGGGCTGAACTGGGACAAGCATGCGATCTCCTACCGCACCCTCATCCTGGAGCAGTTGCTCACAACGGGGGGAGGCTGGCAGGACCAGTACGGGGGGGTGTTTGAAGGGATCAAGCTGCTGGAGACAGAACCGGGGATCCGGCAGACCCCCGGGATCAAATGGCTGCCGGAGCAGATTTTCTCCAGGAAGGAGACAAGGGAAATGGTTTTGCTTTACTATACCGGGGTGACCCGGGTGGCCAGGGATATTCTGGGTGAGATCGTCAAGGCAATGTTCCTCAATTCAGCGCGTCACCTGGAGATATTCAGTGAAATGAAGCAGCATGCCGGGGAAACATTTGAGGTGCTGCTGGGCAATGATTATGAAGGACTGGCAGAAAAAGTGGCCATCAGCTGGGAGTTGAACCAGCGGCTGGATGAGGGGACCAATCCCCCGGTGATCATGAACATGATCGGCCGGGTGGATGATTACCTGCTGGGTTACAAACTGCTTGGAGCCGGAGGGGGCGGGTACCTGCTCATGTTTGCCAAATCGCCCGATGCAGCCCTGAAGGTCCGGAATCAGCTGGAGGCCCATCCGCCCAACAGCCGCGCCCGTTTTGTGGATTTCACCATTTCCCGGACCGGCTTCCAGGTGTCCCGGTCATGACCCAACCATGCTTTCCGCTGAACAATCCGCAATTTTTGGCGCGGTCAGCGGGCGATCACGATCTTTTTCGAGGGCGAACGCACTTCACCTGATTCCAGGTGATACATGTATGTTCCCGGGGAGAGCTGGTGTGTGGGAAGCGCAATTTGCTCCATCGATGCTGTGACCGGGTAACTGATCACCCTGCGGCCGCTGAGATCGAACAGTTCAAGCGAACCGGAATGCATGCCCGGGGGCAGCTGCACGGGGATATGGATCACCGAGGCGGCCGGATTGGGGAACGGGTCGTTCATGAGATAGGACGAGGGATACCAGGTCTCTGATTTCGTGGCGGGTTCCGGAAGCGCATACACCTGGGTCTGCGTCCTGTAAGGGATCACGGAATAATCGTAGATATACACCAGGAATTTCCTGCCTTCATTCTCCGTTTCCAGCACGCTGGAATATCCTGCTCCGGGGATACTGAGCAGCACGTTCCCGTTCTCATTGATGAGCCGGGACTCGAAGGTGTAAAAGTAAGAATCGGTGGTCGGGACATACATGGAATAGGTATAGAACAGCTCCACCAGGTTGTCCCCGTTGAAAAGATTCTCGGAGACAAACTGCACATTGTACAGGTAATATCCCTCCGGGGTGGGCAGCGGAATGGTTTTGTAAAGGCTGTGGTCCATTTTGTAGATGCGGCATTCTTTGCTGACCACATCCATGGTGTAGTATACTTCTCCGGTGTTCTCCATCCGGCATATATTGGCGGAAACGGTATAGATATGCTCAAGGACCGGCTGTCCCTGGAGCAGCAGCGGGAACACCAGGGCTGTGATGATGAGAGATGTTGTCAATCGTTTCATAGGTGGTCTTTTTATTTTATTAATCTGTTGATCAGGTTTATTCCAGCAGATCCAGGCCCTCCAGGGCGGAGGTTCCGCTGGGTGTGTGCAGCAGGGCTTTCTGGAAAAGCACCCTGGCTTCCCGGAAATTGCCCAGCCTGAAATAGGACCAGCCCAGCATGGTGAGGGCATCATAATCAAAAGGGTAGAGATTGACCACCTTCTCAAAATATTTTTTGGCGGTCTCGAAATCCTCCCGGCCATAGTAGATGAGTCCGATCCGGTGCATGGCAATGGAGTTGTTGGGACTGATCTCCAGGATCTTTTCATACTGGGCCATGACCATGGTCCAGTTTCCCATGGCCGCACCCGGGTATACGATCCCGAACCTGGGTTCGATGGCATAGGGCATGATGTTGATGGCCCTGTTATAGTAGGCTACCGCTTCGGTGAAGTTCCCTGCCTGGTAGCTCAACCAGCCCAGCCGAAGGTTGATCTCATACGATTTTTCATCATAGACCGCCTTCAGGCTGTGCACGGCAGCCAGGACTTCTCCGGTAGCTTCCTGGATGTAACTCTGCTGAAAGGCATCCTTGATCTGTTTAAAATCCTGTCCCGCAGCAGCCAGGGTTACCGGGATGAGCAGGCCGGATAATATGATCCGCTTAAACTGTGTTAAAATTTCCATGATATTCCTCCGTATATTGAAAATGTCTGATATGTGATTGCATGACCGGGATCTGCCAGAACCGGGTCGAATGGCATGAACCAGCTCCGGTAGGCTGACCATAATCCGCCCAAATAGAGCATGGATCCTTTTTTTGAAACGGGCACAGACACGGACAGCCTGGCCTTTTTCCCCGGCATTTCCCCGTAACTGTTATAGATGATGGCCCCGAAATTTTCCGTATAGTTCTCCATCTCTCCCGCGGAAGCACCCAGTTCGATCCAGGCCTTTTCAGCCATGGAGAAGCCGATCAGGATCTCCGGAATGAGCCTGAGCACTCCCTCCCCGGTTCCGGTCTCATAAAGGGAATTGGCGAAACCGCCTGCATACAGGTTCAGATTCCCCAGGGGGTACCAGGTGAGCCCGATCCTGTTCTGTAACTGTTTTGTATGGTTCAGGTCCGAATAATAACCGCCCAGGTGCAGGTCCACCGGTCCGATCCGCTGCACCAGTGCCAGGCCGGTGAGAAAGAAATGATCAGGCTCCATGAAATCCAGGGTCATGCCGCTTCCTCCCTGGTATCCGGTACCTGCATCCACGAACACCTGGTAGCGAAGGCGGACCAGGTGGAATACAGGGATAAACTGCAATCCGGAGGCAGTGGTAAAGCGGGGTGAGAAATAATACTGGTGCTGCCTGACCTGCTGACCGGTCGTGTAATACCGGTTGATGCCGTCGAAATAGTAATAGAGGTTGTTTTTCGCCAGGCCGGTGTATGCATGGTCCAGGGAGATCCCCGGGGCGATGGCATTGGAAAGGGACAATGAAACGTTTGAGAATCCCGTGGTGATGTACTGGACTCCCGGTGCCGCTGGAGAAATATGATCCAGCGGATTGTTCACGATATCCCTGTTCAGGCCCTGGCAGTAAAGGTATTCCAACCCGGCCCTGTCGAAAAATGCGGGTCCGGGAGACGGAAGCTTCAGCGCCAGGTCGCCCCTGAACTGTTTCCTGAGAAGAGCTGCCTGGTCCTGCTGTCCCGTGTAAACCCTGCAATAATAAAGGTATTCCAGGGCAGCGGGATCCTGGTGGTTCAGCTGAAGCGCCCTGGTGAAGTGATGGGCTGCCCTCCTGTAATTCTTTTTGCTGTAATAAGCAATCCCCATCCTCATCCTGAGGTAATAATAATCCATACCCTCCCTGATGGCCTCCTTCCCGGTCCGGATCAGTCCGTCCCAGTTCCCCTCCAGATAGTACCGGTAGGTCTCCGTTTCATACTGGCTGAAGGATCCCGGTTCCTGTGCGGAGACCTGTAACAGGATGCCGCCGGATAATATGAGGATGGTGATCAATCGGTACATGTCGCTTCCAGATGAAGTTTTCCGGAGTCCGCCCGGAAGGTCCGGATCCCTTTCTCACTGATGGTCATTGAAAAATCTATCTTTCGTAACAACTTTCCTGATAAATAGTTACAGGCAGTGGACCCGATGCGGATCTCTGAAGGGGACATCTCGTTATCGATCCATTCATAGCGGCACTCAAAAGCGGATCTCAGGAATTTCCAGAAAGGAGCCACAAAATCCTGCAGTGCCAGCAGGGGGTGACTGAAAATCAGGTTGAGGGGATACCGGTCGGAGATGGTCAGGTCCTGGTAGAAGCCCTGCTGCACCTGGAAGGCCGCCAGGAAAAAATAGTAGAGCAATGTATTTTTATCCCCGCTGTAATGGGTAAAATAGATCAGGTTCCCGTCGTTGATGAAATAAGCCATGGCTCCTGAACTTTCGCAGCGGATATAGGGATTGTTATAAGCGTCCGTATTGACTTCCCAGGCGGTCTCTTCCCTATCCGC
>DSEO01000328.1 GCA_011056635.1 Bacteroides sp. | reverse complement strand
GGGTCCGGGTCAGGCTGCACTGCCGGATGAAAGGCCTGGTAATCGAAAAAGTAAGAGCCGCCGGGCAGGTCCACCGATGCCATATCCCCTTCCCTGGAGGTGAATGCCAGCACCCCGCCGTAAAACATGCTCCCCCGTACGTACACTTCGTTGATCAGTTCAATCTTCAGGATCTTTGCGGGATCCACGGCAAGGACAGCTTGCTGGTCAAATACCGGGATCCCGTCCATGAGGATCAGGGGAGGGAGGTGATCGATCATGTTGTTCCGGCTCTCGATCTTCAGGTACGGCTCCCCCTTGCTGTATTTCACGTATACATCGGGGACCAGGTTCTCAAAGACCTCTGTCATGGTGGGCAGGTTCACATAATCCTCCGTACGGATGGTCTCCGAAGGAGCGCCGTAAAAAGGCACGGCCTTTGCAGTCCCGCCCACCGAATCAGGGTCTGCCGGATCCGGACTGAAGGCCATGGCAAGCTGCATGTTCATGACCATGCGCGTGGCTGACTCCCTCCGGGAAGGTGAAAGATCGAACGGCACCGGGGAAAATGGCAGCGGATCGGTGGCAAAATCCTGGTCAATGCGAATGGAGTAGCCCGCTGCGGAAGGCTCCGCCGCCACGAACAGCTCGCAGGTCCCCGTCCTTTCGGGCAGGGTTACGATGAACCGGCCCGACTCATCGGTGAGGACACCGAAATATTCGGGATTTTCCCCGAGCATGGAAAAATGCAGGCGCCTGGGGGCCTGGGAGGCCAGGGAGGAATCCCCGGCCGGGACTACACTTCCGGAAACTGAAATCCCGCGGATCTCGGGGAGAAGATCCAGACTAAACCCGGTGATCCCCGCTCCTCCGGGAAGGGTCCTGGTGCCACCAGGGGTCATGGGATCTTGAGGGATCCCCTCCAGCAGGGTGTCGGCCAGTCCGGCCGGCACCACGGTCACACAGTAATCGCCCGCTGAAAGATAAGTCTCTTCCGGGATGGACAGCGACAGGGTAACCGTTTCTCCGGGCAGGTAAACGTCCTTTTCAGCGGAACAATCGATCAGCCTCCGGGCCCCCTGTTGTGGTCCGGTCATGCCAGCCGGTGGAGTCTGGACCTCCCCGGAACCGGGGCCATTCCCGGAACCCAGGCCATTCCCGGAACCGGGGCCATTCCCGGAACCGGGGCCATTCCCGGAACCGGGGCCATTCCCGGAACCGCTGGTCCCGTTCAATACTTCCCTTGAATAGGGATTGATGATGGTGAGGGGGACATAGCAGTAGGCCAGGGGACCGAAATTCCGCATCCAGCGGGTATAGGCCCGGAGGTAATAGTTGCCTGTGACGGTACCCGGTGGGACCTCAAGGAATCCGGCGCTCCCTTCGCTTCCATGGGGGTATTTCGCCCCCGCCACCGCCTCCCCGGAAGGGGTGACCAGCTCCACGTACAACACCCTGCTCAGGGGCTCCTCCGCCGCCGATCCGTTGATCCTGTAAAATGAGCGGAACCGGATGGACTCGCTCACCGCATACATGCCCCGGTCGGTGAACAGGGTCACCTGCTCGGTTATCCGCACAGCTTCGGCGTCCGGATTGCCGGGGTCACCCTGTGCCTGGAGCGTGCAGGATGTGTTCCCGGTCCAGCCTGCAAGGCATCCCAACAGGACAAACCCGGGCCATATGCGGTGTATGCTATTCATCTTCATACCAGAAATCAGGAGGTACAATGGTGCCGCCACTCAGCCTGCAGTCAAAACATCGCTGTTCGGCGGTGGCATACGGAGGACCAAGTCCCATGGGCGCCAGGGAATACATGTAATAGGGATAGCTTTCCCAGAATTCCCCCAGCAGATGCGGGCTTGCGATGGTGTCCGTTTCGCAGTAGGCCGGAGCAGGTGTGCGGAAACCGAACCGGCACCTGAAGGTGATCCGTTTTTCCTTTACCTGGGAGGCGTAAAAGTATCCCAGCACCTGTTCCGTTTCGTCATGCACGTTGCAGATGTTACCGGGCACAGTGGAGGGCTGGGTTTCATAGAAACTGCCCGTTTCGGTCAGCTGGACCCGGGTCTGTTCCCAGAACCGGTACGCCTCGCCGGATAATGAATGCTGGGAGATCAGGAGGCTGAATTTGTGTTTCAGCCTGGGGGACTGGTTCGATACGAAGTTCAGCGGAAACCTGGTCAGCTCGTTGGTGGTCAGGTGCGCGGTGGAAGCTGCATGGATCTCCGGGATATTCAGGGTCTTGTAACAGATATACAGCGAATCGGTAGGGTATTCAAACTCGTTGAAGACCACCCCGTCCCAGATCGCTCCGATCAAAAAATTGGCGTGGTATTCATAGGTTTCCTGCAGCTTCCACATGATATTCCTGGAATCCTTCTCACCGCCTTTCACATCCACATAAAACTGAATCCCGTAATACGTATCACCCTCAGCGGTACTCGCCTGGCTAACCTCCTCATAGTACAGGTTTTCCGGCTCAGGACAGGAAAGCAGCGAATCGTAGGTCGATTCATACTGTTCCCCGTCAGGCGTGTTGATAATCAGCCTGTAAGCTCTGTTCAGGCCCAGGAACTCCCCGTCCAGGTCCGCCCTGTACCTCCCCGGAGAATCTTCCGTAAAGGTTGCCACCATCCCGCCGGTCTCCTCCACGCGGACCACACATCCCTCCAGCGGAATGAATTCCGGTTCTGCCAGCCTGGACGAGCGGCTGACCTCCACAAAATGGGCTCCGGGCCGGTCCGTGATCCTGCCGCTCACCACCAGGGTTCCCTCCGTTTCATCGATATCCGGCTGGAACGGGTCCACGCAGGAAACCGCAAATATGACCAGGGACCCTGTGAGCAGGTATTTAATCACTCGCATAATTGCCCAGTTTGAAGTTCCAGGACAGGGTAATGATCGGCCGGCCGAACACGGAGAGCTTGTACCCGTTCAGATTCCCTCCCTCGTTCCGGTAGTAGACCGAATAGGCATTCTTCCTTCCCGTCAGATTGTAAATATTCAGCATCCAGTAGCTGTGCGCCAGTTTCTTTCTTTTCAAATTCCCCTCCAGGTTCAGCGAAAGGTCCACCCTGAAATAATCGGGGATCCGGTATTTGTTCCTTTCCGAATACTGCACGTGCTGGATACCGTCCATATAGTAGATGGAGACCGGATAGGTGACCGGTCGCCCCGTGGTGTAGGTCATATTGAAAGAGAGGCTCAGGCGCCGGTTGACCCGGAAATTGGAGACCAGGTTCAGGTTGTGGGGACGGTCATAATTGGATGGATAGACCCTGCCGGAGTTGATGCTTTCCCCCGGACCATTGCCTTCCACCTGCATCAGCGACCGGGAATAGGTATACCCCAGCCATCCGTTGAACTTCCCTGTATTCTTGCGGATCATGGCCTCCACACCGTAGGCCCGCTGCGCTCCCTGGAGGGTCTCCATCTCCACGTGGGGACTGTTGATAAAAGAAGCGCCATCCCTGTATTCCACCACATTGGAAACCCATTTGTGGTACACTTCCAGGCTGGTACTGATCCCGTTCTTCCGGAATTCATGATAATACCCGGCTGAAACCTGGTCCACCAGCGGCGGTGCCATATGCGCATCGCACAGTTTCCACTGGTCCGTGGGCGCTATGGCGATGGTGTTGCTGAGCATGAAAAGAAACTGCCGGATCCTGTTGTAGGAAAATTTCAGTGAATTGTCCGACCCGAGCAAATAGGTAAGGGCGATCCGGGGTTCCGGACCGGAATAAGATTTGAGCACCTGTCCCCCGCCGAAATGCAGGGTATCGGTGACATGGGCCTCCAGCTTCGGCAGACCCTCTGCATATGCAAAAACCTGTCCGGGTCCCAGTGCCAGGTAGGCGCTGTACCTGATCCCCCCGTAGAGGGTCAGCCTGGGGGTCAGGCTGATTTCATCGGCCACGTACAAGGCGGTTTCCAGGCCATTCTCCGTGCCCAGGTCCACCGGGAACCGCAGGGAGGTCTCCCCGTAAGGTTCCACGGTGCCCCGGTGCAACCGGTAAAAATTGATATTCCCCCCGAAAGTGACCCTGTGTGAACCCAGGGAAAGCCAGGTCAGGTCTGTCTTCAGCTCATAATGATCGATCCGGTAGCGGTGCTGGTAGGCATAGGAAGCCACCCCTTCATCAATGGTCTGGAACGCATATTCCCCGAATACCGCGGCAAGGTTCCCCGCAAACCGGGAATTGAAACGGTGGTTGTAAATGATGGACGCACCTGCGTTGGAATATGCATAATCATTGTTATTCCCCAGCGAAAACCTGTCCTTGCTGTAATATCCGAAAGTCTTGATCAGGTTTTTTTCATCGGGCTCGTAGGTGAAGCTCCCGGCCAGGTCGTAGAACAACGCATTGCTCTCCCTCAGTTCGGGATCCTCCAGACGCCTGAGGATCCAGTCAGAGTAAGTGGACCGGGCGCTCAGCACAAAGGCTGCCTTCTCCCGGATGACAGGTCCCTCTACCGCCACATGGCCGGTAACCGGACTGATCCCCCCGCGGGCCGTGAATGCTTTCATGTTCCCCTGCCTGGTGGATATATCGAAGATGGATGCCAGTCGGCCCCCGTAGTTGGCGGGCAGGTTGCTCTTGTAAAGGGAAAAATCCCTGATGATATCCGGGTTCAGGGATGAAAAGAACCCGAACAAATGGGAACTGTTATACAGCGGCACCCCGTTCACATAGATCATGTTTTGATCCGCCCCGCTGCCCCGCACATTGATCCCTGAAGAACCTTCTCCCACATGCTGGACACCGGGAAGCATTTTTGCCACCTTGAGCAGGTCCTTCTCCCCGAAAACCACCGGGATCTCTTTCACCGTTTGATAATTAAGCCGCTCGAATCCCATCTGCATTCCCCTCACATGATGGAACCGGCTGGCTTCCACCACTACTTCAGAGATGGGTATCAGGCCTTTAGCCATGGTTATATTCAGTCTCCCGCCCGACCTGACGTCCAGGTAATAATGCTCCGTTTCCATACCCATGCAGTTGAAGTCGGCCGAATATTTTCCCGGCTTCAGCACGATGCTGAAACGGCCGTCCACATCGGTGGCAGCCCCTTTTTTCAATTCCTGGATGTAGATGGTCGCCCCGATCAACGCCTCCCCGGTCTCCCGGTCCGTCATCTTCCCGTAAATGACGCTGCCGGACCGCTCCGCCGCTCCGTTCCCGTTCCCCTCCCCGACCACGATGGTTTCACGAAAGCCCGCCTTTCTTCCCTCGATGTACCGCTGCTCGGTCCGGGTCAGATCCGGAGGTAGTTCCTCCTCCCGGATCTGCCCTCCGGGAGTGCCCTGGACGGAATAATCAGGAAGCGAGGTGGTAAAGGGCTGGTCCGGATTGAGATAAACATTCCGGTTTTCATCGATATGATAGTAAATCCCGGCCGGCAGGAGGGCGTCGGAAAGGATTCTGTCCAGCGAAAGATCTTCTCCCGACACGGTGATCCGGATCCCCCTGACCCAGTTCTCCAGGAAGAAGAACCTGGCTTGGTCCTGCGCCTCCAGGGTTCCGGCAAACTGTGAAAAGGTGCTGGCGGAAAAGTGTCCGCTGAAAAGCACATCATTGTCCTGTCCGTTTGCCTGCTGGAAAAAGACCGTGAACCACAGAACCGTTATGCAGGCTGTCTGCTTCACTATTCCCGGGCGGATTGGGGCAGCCGGACAATGAAGTCCAGTAACCCGGTGAGCTCGCCGGTTGATGCTTTCCTGAAATTAAACCTGTGATGGCGGAGGTATTTTCGGACCTGTTTCCCGGAATTCCCCGGGAAGATGGATTGAAAGGAGGACCGGTTGGAAAAGCGGTGAATCTCCCCGGCATAATCCAGCAGAAAGTCCCCCCTGGGTTCCGAAAAATAATAGGTGTATTTCAGATCGTTGCTGTTGGGGATCATCTGTCTCTCCCAGTGGATGTAAAATGCAGCCCCTTGCGTTGCGATCACCTGGTAGAACTGCGACCCTTTTTCGGTGAGGGAAAGTTTTTCAAACCGGTCCCCGCCCAGCCGGAAGGCATCGATATGTTCGGAGACCAGGATGATTTTACCCACTCCGCCATTCCGTCCATGGTATTCGAGGATCACCTGCTGCGCGAAAATATCATAATTCAGCAGGACGTCCCCGTAGTCCCTGCCTGAGATGGTGACCGCCCCGGATGAAAATGTCTCCCCCCTGTAAAAGGGATGTTCTTTGATCCGGTGATACCGGTTGGCATACTGGATGCCGTTGATCAGGCCGTGATCGGGCCCGTGCTTCTCCATGACATAAGCGAGCAGGGTTTCCCGGTCGGGCTGAGCCATCAACGGGTTCATGCAGGCGGCAAGGCATACCAACGCCGTCATTATGACATTATGCACACAGAAAAAGTTTCGAATCATTATTGGACCGGCCGAAAATTCCGCTAAAAATAATGATTTATACCGAACCTTTTATATGCAAAAAATCATTTGCTGACACGCGCTTCGTAAGCGCTGATTATATGATGCCTCAGGAGGCTATCCCGAAAACTTTTCTGAAATGGTAACCGAAAATGCTGTAGGTGATGGCCATGGGAAATAGCCTGGGTCTCCTGAAAAGACTCCAGAAAAAGAGTTTCCAGTAATAGAACCGGCCTTTGCTGAAGAGCCCGATGCGAAAGACCGAACGGAACAGGGCCAAGATTTTCCGCGCGGTGATCCCTGACCTTGCC
>DSEO01000326.1 GCA_011056635.1 Bacteroides sp. | reverse complement strand
GTTCCGGATCATGAAACGAAGTATCCGTCAGATGAGGCAGATGAACCCGCTGTTTCTCCATGATTTCCAGAAGTACCATCCCGGGGTGCTGGAGCGCATGACCGGGCACGATGATATCCGGGACTACGGCGTCACGCTGAAACTGCTGGAAACGGGGGTCATGCAGGGGGTGTTCAGGAAAGAAATACATATTGACATCGTGAACAGAACCCTCCATGAATTGTTCAGGCTGTTTGGTCCGGACAGCAGCCTGACGCAGGGTGATTACTCCAGGAAACAATTGTTCGATCATATCATCATTCCTTATTTCCGGGGAATCTCAACCGAAAAGGGGCAGGTTCTCCTTGAGAAGCATAAGATCATTCTTGATTAAAAATAAATTGATTGATAGTCAGCATATGAACATCCAGAATTTGAGCAAAAACATGAGAAAAATCTTACTGATGTGGATCCTGATCCCGGGTATTTTTCTAGAGATCGGGGGACAGGAACCGGCCGGGGGAACCGGTACGGAACCGGCCGGAGAAATGGTACTGACACTTCGCCAGGCAGTGGACCATGCGCTTGCCTACAACAAATCGCTGCAGCATTCGCGCCTGGAGGTTGAACGTTCCAGGAAAGGCGTTTGGGAAGCGATTGCACAGGGACTGCCGCAGGTGGAGGGGAATTTTGATTACATGACCTATTTCAACTATGAACTGGCCTTCCGGTTCGGTTCGGGCGAAGATTTTGAATTCACCCAGGACCAGATACAGGAGGCCATGCAGCAGACCCTTTCCCAGCCCCAGTTCCAGGGTATCACCCCTCAGGATCTCCTGGTTCACCAGGCGGGGAATTTCTTTGATTCCCAGCTTCAGTCCATGATGCCGCCTTCCACCATCCTGATGTCGGACCAGGCCACCGCCACCCTGGGGGTGTCCCAGCTGATCTTCAGCGGACAGTACCTGGTGGGGATCCAGACCGCGAAACTGGCCCGCAGGATCACCGAGCAGAACCTTGCGTTCAGTGAGCTGAACATCAAAGAATCCGTGACCGGCAGCTATTACCTGGTCCTGCTCACCAGGCAATCGCTCCGGATCCTGGAACAGAACCACGAGAACCTGCTGGAAACCCTGGAGCAGACACGGGCCATGTACCGGACCGGGATGGCGGAAAAGACGGATGTGGACCAGATCAGGATCACCGCGAGCCAGCTTGACAATTCCAGGCGTGCCCTGGAAAGGACGCTGGAACTCAACTACAATATGCTCCGGTTCCAGCTGGGCGCCGGTTCGGATGTGATCCTGCACCTGACCGATGAACTGGAAACCTTGTTCGAGGAGATCGAGCCGGCAGCCGCCCTGCAGGAATCCCTTTCCCTTGATGACAATATTTCTTACCAGATCATGCAATCCCAGGAGGAGATCAACAAGAAACGGCTGGACCTGGAGAAGTGGAGCTTTGCTCCCACCATTGCAGGCTTTTACAACCGCAATCTCAAGATCCGGACCACAAATTTTGACATGACCCCCAACCACCAGGCCGGACTCTCCCTTTCACTGCCCATATTCTCCAGCGGTATGCGGAAGGTTAGGCTGGACCAGGCCCGGATCGAATACGACATGGCCCAAAAAAGCAGGGACATTTTAAAGGACCAGTTGCAACTGCAGGAAAAGCAGATCAGGTATGAATTGCAGAATTCACTGGAGAACTACCACACCCAGAAGGAGAATGTGGAGGTGGCGCAGGATGTTTACGACAGTTACCGTGCAAAATATCAACAGGGAATGGCGTCGAGCCTGGAACTCACCCAGGCCAACAGCAATTACCTGGAAGCGGAGAGCAATTACCTTTCCGCCCTGATGGAGGTGATGAATGCCAAACTCCAGCTTGATAAATTAATGAATACACTTTAATCCAAGAAAATTGAATCAGTCATGAAAAGTATCAGAATAATCCTGCTGGCCACCAGTATCGTTGCCGGTTTCACAGCATGCAGCACCAGGTCTCCCGAACAGGCAGGCGGGGCCGGATCGGCCGCTGAAACAAAAGTACAGCCGGTCAGGGTCATGGACCTTATCTACCGTCCGACCGTCATCGAGCAGGAAGTCACGGCAACCATCAATGCGTTTGAACATACCTATCTCTCCCCTGCCATGCAGGGCCGTATCAGGTCGGTGAAGGTTGATGTGAACGATCATGTACAGCGGGGCGACCTGCTGGTCGAGATGGACCGCACCCAGCTTGAACAGACCCGCCTCCAGTATCAGACCCTGAAGACCGATCTGGCACGGATGGACACGCTGCTCGAGACCGGGTCGGTGACCCGGCAGGCTTACGACCAGCTGAAATCGCAGGTGGATGTGACCGCTGTTTTACTCAAAAACCTGGAAGAGAACACCATGCTGAAAGCCCCCTATAACGGGGTCATCACCGGGAAGTATTACAACGACGGGGAGCTGTTTTCACCCACTCCCAACACACCGGTGGGAAAAGCCGCGCTGGTTTCCATGATCCAGATGGATCCGCTGAAGGTAATGGTCAATCTGAACGAGACTTATCTCCCCCTGGTACATTCAGGAATGACGGCCCGGATAAAGACCGAGGTATACCCTGACAGGGAATGGACCGGGACGGTTTTCCGGATCCATCCCACCATCAACGAAGCAACCCGGACATTCAGCATAGAGTTGAAAATTCCCAACAGGGACGAGAAACTGCGCCCGGGCATGTTTGCCAGGGTATCCCTGAGACTTGGCGAGAGAGAGGCCCTTGTGGTGCCTTCCGTTGCCGTGCTGCAGCAAGCGGGAACCAGTCAGCGGTATATCATGCTCCATGAGGACGGGAAGGCCCGCAGGGTGAATGTACAGATCCTGAACCGGTTTGACGACAAGCTTGAGATCGGGGCCCCTGAACTCAAAGGAGGGGAAGAACTGATCTATGCCGGTCAGAATAATGTGGAGGACGGCTATCCGGTCAGCGTGGTCGTTGAATCAATTTAAAACAGTACATGATGAGCATATATGGAACAGCGGTCAGGCGGCCGATCACAACAATCATGATCTTCATCGGGGTGATGGTACTGGGTGTGTATTCGCTCACCAAACTGCCCATTGATTTTTATCCCGATATCGATTTCCCTGCCATTTCGGTGCTTACCATCTACAGCGGGGCCAGTGCGGCTGATATTGAAATCAATGTGACGGATATCATTGAAGACAACCTGAATACGGTCAGCAACCTGAAGGAGATCACATCCGTTTCCAGGGATAACATGTCAGTGGTCATCTGTGAATTTGAATGGGGCACCAACCTGGATGAAGCCTCCAATGAGATCAGGGATGCCATCAGTTTTGCAGAACAACTCCTGCCCGAGGGAGCGGATGCACCGGCCCTGTTCAAGTTCAGCTCCAGTGCCATGCCGATTCTGTTTTACACGGTGACTGCCGAAGAGAGTTATCCGGCCATCGAGCAGATCCTGGAAGAGAAGGTGATCAACCCGCTGAACAGGATTGAAGGGATCGGATCGGTGGGGATCATAGGAGCCCCGGGACGGGAAATCCAGGTGGATATCGATCCCCGGAAAATGGAATCCTATAACCTGACAGTGGAACAAATTGCCGCGGTGCTGAATGCGGAAAACCTGAACCTGCCTGCAGGAAACCTGGAAATGGGGATGATGGACTATCCGCTTCGTGTGCAGGGGGAATTCTCTGACAGCCACATGCTGAACGATATCGTGCTTGCCAGCTTTAACGGTCAGACCATCTACCTGAAGGATGTGGCCACCGTGAAGGACACCATCCGGGACATTTCCTTTGATGAAAGGATCGACGGGAAGACCGGACTGAGGATCATCATCCAGAAGCAATCGGGTGCCAATACGGTACAGGTGGCGCGCGACGTGAACAAAATGATGCCGCAGCTGATCAAAACACTCCCGGAGGACATTACCATCACAGCCTTCATGGATGCCTCGGAAACCATTGTGGCTTCCATCAACAACCTGACCAAAACCCTGATGTTCGCGGGGATCTTCGTGATCCTCGTGGTACTGTTCTTCCTGGGCCGCTGGAGGGCTACTTTCATTATTATCCTGACCATCCCCATCTCCCTGATCGTGGCCTTCATCTATCTGTATATATCAGGCAGTACCATCAACATCATTTCCCTCTCATCCCTCTCCATCGCCATCGGGATGGTGGTGGACGATGCCATCGTGGTCCTTGAAAATATCACGAAACACGTGGAACGGGGAAGCCGACCGCGTGAAGCCGCCATCTATGCCACCAACGAGGTCTGGCTGGCGGTGATCGTGACCACCCTTACTGTGGTTGCGGTATTCCTGCCGCTGACCCTGATCGGGGGAATGACCGGGGAATTGTTCCGTCCCCTGGGATTTGTGGTGACCATTACCGTGGTAACCTCCACCATTACGGCCATCACGCTCACCCCGATGCTCGCATCCCAGTTGCTGAAACTCAGGAGTAAAACTTCCAGGAACCCCAGACTGAGTTATGACCGGACCATCGGAAGGATCCTGGACCGGATGGACGGATTTTACGAAAGGTCGCTTCGCTTTTCACTCCGGAACCGAGGGATCATCATCATCGTCTCCCTGCTGATTTTCCTGGGTTCCATCGCACTGGCCTCCAGGATGGGATTTGAGTTCATGCCCGAGTCCGACCAGGCAAGGATCGGGGCTTCTGTGGAACTCCAGACAGGTCTCCGTGTGGATGAAACGCTGAAAGTGGCCAGGAAAATTGACCGGTTCATCGAGGAACAGATCCCCGAGACAGACATGTACAATACCTCGGCCGGTGCGGATGACCAGGGCGGGATCATGTCCCTGTTTATGGAATCGGGTTCGAACCGGATCAACTACAACATATCCCTGGTATCCAAGGATGAGCGTGACCGGACTGTCTGGGAGCTTTCAAACCTGCTCATGGAATATCTTGAAACGATCCCGGAAATCGTGAATTATGACGTGATGCCCAACGGGGGGATGGGCGGCGGTATGATGGGCAACAACGTGGCCATCGAAATCTATGGATACGATTTCGACATTACCTCGGATATTGCCAGGGCGCTGGTGGACAGCATCAGCACCATTGAGGGTGCCACCAACATCACGGTCAGCCGTGATCCGGAGAAACCCATGCTGCAGATCGTGCCGGACAGGGAAAAGATCGCAATGCACGGACTGAACACCTATACCGTGGCCAATGCAGTACGGAACAGGGTGACGGGTCCCTACCTGAGCAGTTACCGGGAAGAGGGCGAGGAATATGATATTGTCCTCCGGTTCGTGGAGGAAGAAAGGGATGAGATCTCTGACATCCAAAACATTGCGCTCTTTAACAGGAACAACGAACTGATCAGGCTCCGCGAGGTGGCCCGCGTGGAAGAGTACCTGTCCCCTCCCAACATCGAGCATGCGAACAGGGAACGGGTGCTGACCATTTCGGTCACTCCCTACAAGATACCCCTGAACAAGCTGGCCGAACAGATCCAGGGAAAGATCAACCACATGGACATCCCTCCCGAAGTCTACCTGGAAATGGGAGGGGCCGTGGAGGACCTGGCCGATTCCATGATGGATCTGACCCTCCTGCTGGTGCTGAGCCTGGTGCTTACCTACCTGGTGATGGCTTCCCAGTTCGAATCCATGAAGATGCCCTTCATCATTATGTTTTCCATCCCCTTTGCCTTTTCGGGGGTGATCCTGGCCCACCTGGTCACCGGTCTCACCATGAGCGTGATCTCCATGGTGGGCGGGGTGATGCTGATCGGGATCGTGGTAAAGAATGCCATTGTGCTGGTGGATTATATCAACCTCATGCGGGAACGTGGTTACAAACTGAAAGAGGCCATCGTGCTCTCGGGACGTTCCAGGCTCCGCCCGGTGCTGATGACCACCTTCACCACCCTGCTGGGGATGCTCCCGCTGGCCATGAGCCGCGGAGAAGGTGCGGAGATCTGGAGCCCCATGGGGATATCGGTGATCGGGGGACTCATCTTCTCTTCCCTGGTAACCATGATCCTGGTCCCCGTCATGTACCAGATATTCCTCAGGAAGGAAGAAAAAAGAAAAATCGTGGCGAAATATGATTTTTTGAACGGCAAATCCGAAACCGATGAACCATGAAAGCAATATTCATAGTCTACAACCAGGCACAGACCGAAAAGGTTGAATACCTGTTCGACAAACTCGATATCAGGGGATTTACCCGGTGGACCAACCTCACGGGCCGCGGCAGTGTGGACGGTCCCCCGCACATGAACACCCACACCTGGCCGGAACAGAACACCGCCAGGCTGGCCGTGGTGGAAGACCACATGGTAAAACCCATCCTGGAAGGTGTCCGGAAGCTGGACGAGGTGAACAAGGAGGTGGGGATCCGGGCGTTTGTGTGGGATATAGTTAGCATGTACTGACGTACATGCAGTTAGAGGTTAAGTGCTAGAAGTTAGGGTAGATAGGAATCCTAACCCCTAACCTCTAACTTCTAACCTTTCAAATCACTCCCACCGGATGGTTTTGGTGTAGGTCGGGGATTCGCTGCTGTTCTCATAATACTCGATGACCGCTGAACCGGGATCCATCAGGTACATCAGCATGGACATCAGCTGGTTCTGCCTCTGCGCGTTCAGCATGAATCCGTTGGGATGCTGGTTCACATATTCCCATCCGTGGATCGGTCC
>DSEO01000327.1 GCA_011056635.1 Bacteroides sp. | reverse complement strand
GGACAGGCTGCGGGAATTGGATCTGCACCATTCCGGAGAGTGGAGGCTCAGCCTTGAGAACGTCAGACAGATCAACTTCAACAAAATCCCCCTGGGCAGGTACGGAGATCCTGAAGAATTCGGGAAAGCCGGGGTTTTTCTCCTGTCAGAAGCTGCTTCCTATGTCACCGGAGAATCTTTTGTCATCGACGGGGGAAGGATGCGTACGCCCTGGTGAACCATCCCTGATTTTTGTAAATTTAATTGCTCATCACATGCCGGAAAAAGGTAGATTGTTCGGGAAGACCCTGGAAGAACTAACGGTCATTGCCACGGAAATGGGCCTGCCATCCTTCACAGGCCGTCAGCTCTCAGAATGGCTGTATAAAAAAGATATCACCCGTTTCGGGCAGATGTCCAATCTTTCCAAAAAAGCCCGCACCATGTTTGAATCAGCCTGGGAAACGGGACTGCAGGACCCGGTGCATGTTGAGGAATCGGCCGATGGAACGAAGAAATACCTGTTCCCTGCCTTGGCGGATAAGTTTGTGGAGACCGCCTATATCCCTGAAGCAACAAGAAATACCATCTGCATCTCCTCACAGGTGGGATGCAAAATGGGCTGTCTCTTCTGTATGACAGGCAGGCAGGGATTCCAGGGAAACCTGACCGCCGGTGAGATCCTGAACCAGTACCGAAGTCTCCCTGAAAAAAAACAGGTAACCAATATGGTCTACATGGGAATGGGCGAACCCATGGACAACATGCAGGAAGTGCTCAAAAGCCTGGAGATTTTGACGGCTGACTGGGGTTTTGCCATGAGTCCCAGGAGAATTACCGTCTCCACCATCGGGATCATTCCGGCCATGCGGGAGTTCCTGGCGAAGAGCCATGCCCACCTGGCAGTCAGTCTTCATTCGCCCTTCGAGGAAGACCGTATGAAATTGATGCCCCTTCAAAAGAAATATCCCATCGATGAGGTCCTTGAAGAGATCCGGTCCTGGGATTTCGGGAGACAACGAAGGATCTCCTTCGAATACATCCTTTTCAAAGGATTCAACGATTCTGCACGGCATGTGAATGAACTTTCCAGGATCCTCCAGGGGATCCGTTGCCGCATCAACCTGATCAGGTTTCATCCCATACCGGATACGCCCCTTGAACCGCCCGATGAATCCACCATGCGGTCTTTCAAGGAAAGTCTGAATTCCAGGAGCATCATCACCACCATCAGGGCAAGCCGGGGAGAAGACATCCAGGCTGCCTGCGGTCTGCTATCCACAAAAGAACTGCACCGGGAACGCTGATCTGGAGGGTCCCCGCCCAATAAAACCAGAAAGGATGATCCGCTGGCTGCAGGACCTCTTATTGTTCTTTTTTCCTGTGAACTGCCTGGTATGCGGTAAATCTTTGCACAACACGGAGGAGGTGCTGTGCCTGGGATGTGAGTACCGGATGCCCAGGACCGGTTACAGGGATGATCCGGAGAATCCCGTGAGCAAGCTTTTCTGGGGCAGGGTCCCCGTGGAGTGCGGCACCTCGCTCTTCCGTTTTGAAAAGGGATCGTCATACCAGACACTGCTCCATGCGCTCAAATATAAAGGAAACCGGAAATCGGGAATTTACCTGGGCCGGTTGCTGGGCCATGAACTGAAAACAACTTCTTACTCCGAATGCGAAATGATCATCCCGGTTCCCCTGCACAAAAAAAGGTACCGCGAGCGGGGATATAACCAGAGTGAACTGATCGGCCGCGGACTTTCGGACGTGCTGGGTATTCCCATGGCAACCAATGTGCTGGTGCGGACCCGGCAACATGATTCGCAGACCACCATGGGCCGGCTGGACCGTTTTGAGAATGTATCGGGAAATTTCAGTCTCTCCCCCCGGGCTCCGGATATTTCAGACAGGAGGATCCTGCTCATCGACGATGTGGTGACCACCGGGGCCACCCTGGAAACCTGCTGTAGGGTGCTTCTCGGCTCCTTCCGCTGCAAGATCTATGTTGCCACGGTCTCCTGCGCCTGATCAGGGATGCATGAATTTGTAGGCCAGTGTCAGGCAGAGGACATTATGAAAATATCCGCGATACCTGGGATGGTTCCATTCCTGCGGATCGCGGAAAGGAATGGCAGAATAGGTATATCGGATGCCCGCACCCAGTGAAGGATTGAACCAGTAGTGCACACCACCGAACACGCTTAATCCGAACCTTCTGTTATCGGGATAGGTGGAAGGATCGATGGTACCGTCCTGGTCCCGGAAAATGGTTGTGACCAGCACCTCGGGTGAGATTCCAGCTTCCACCTGGATCATGTCATTGTGCAGGTAATGGGCTGAAAGCGGAAGTTCCACGTAATGATAGGATGCTGCATAGAGGGTCGGGTCTGTGTCCGTGGGGCCTTTGTACACGCCGCGTGTGACATACTTGATCTCCATCTGCCAGTAGATCTGGTAATTGATCTCCCGGTTTACAAACGCCCCGGCCGTCAAACCCAGCTTGTTGAATCCACTGTAAGAATCCCCGTCAATCTGGGCCGCTGTGACCCCCCCGAAAAGTCCCGCATTGAATTTCTGTGCAGACGCTGAAACCGATGTGGCCAGGATAAAAAAGCTTATGATGATGATCCGGTTCATTGCTTAAGTTTTCGAAGTTCATTGATCAGATCCGTGATTCCCTCCCCGGCTTTCTTCCTTATCACGTGCAGGTGCGGGTATCCCGGAATGGATACTTCATTGGGATCGATGACATAGACGGGGATCCCTGCACGGACATGATCGATCAGTCCCGCCGCGGGATACACATTCATGGATGTGCCGATGATCACGAAAATGTCAGCCCCGGATACGAACTCCGCCGCCTCTTCGATGGCAGGAACGGCTTCACCGAACCACACCACATGGGGACGCAACTGGGATCCCTTTTCACAAAGGTCTCCTTCGTTGAGTTCCCAGCCTTCAATCTCATAGATCAGCCGGGGATCTGCCGTACTTCTGGATTTTCTGAGTTCCCCGTGCAGGTGGAGGACACTGGTGGATCCAGCCCTTTCATGCAAATCATCTATATTCTGGGTGATGACTTTCACATCAAATTCTTTCTCCAGTTCCGCCAGTCCCAGGTGGCCCCGGTTGGGTTTGGCCTCCAGCAGCTGTTTTCTTCGCTCATTGTAAAAATTGAGCACGAGTTTGCGGTCTTTTGCCCATCCGGCGGGACTCGCCACCTCATATACATCAAACTCTTCCCACATGCCCCCCATATCCCTGAAAGTCCGGAGTCCGCTTTCGGCACTCACCCCCGCTCCGCTCAGTACAACCAGTTTTTTCATGGTATTGTTGGATTTGCCTTTTAGCAGTTTGCATGTAAAGATAAAAGTTTTGGATCAATGGGTGAAAGTTATCTCCCGGAGTCCGCTGCCATGGTTTTATTGATTCTCCTCGCAGCTGAGCTGCGAGGAATCATCGATTAATTGTTTATTTTTATTGTGCTCGCTAACCCGCGCAGCTGAGCTGCGGGGAATGCGCTCGCGCAATTCAATTTGTTTCGCTATTTTTAAATGATGCCCCGTCATAACGGGTGCCAGGAGGATACCAGGGACATATGATTGATCAGCAGACCATAAGCCGTATTTTTGAAACTGCAGATATCGTGGAGGTGATCTCTGATTTCGTGACCCTGAAAAAAAGCGGAGCCAATTACAAAGGGCTGAGCCCGTTCACCAACGAGAAAACCCCTTCATTCATGGTCTCCCCCTCCAAAGGGATCTATAAGGATTTCAGTTCCGGAAAAGGAGGGAACGTGGTGGGGTTCCTCATGGAACACGAGAAACTCACCTATCCAGAAGCCCTCCGGTACCTGGCCAGGAAGTACAATATCCCGGTGGAGGAAAAGGAACCCACCGCAGAGGAGATCCAGCAAAAAAATGAAAGGGAGAGCATGATGGCGGTGACCTCCTTTGCACAGACCTATTTTTCGCGCCAGCTGGAGACCGCCGAAGGCAAGGCCATCGGTTTGAGTTATCTCCGCAAACGCGGATTCAGGGATGACACCATCCAGCAATTTCAGCTGGGTTACAGTCCCGAGGAACGCACCGCTTTTTCCAGGGAAGCGAGGAAAAACGGGTACCGGGATGTTTACCTGGTCAAAACGGGGCTTTCCATTCAGCACGATGATCACCTGTTCGACCGTTTCGCGGGACGGATCATGTTCCCCATTCATTCCCTGTCGGGGAATGTGATCGGTTTCGGCGGCCGTACCCTGAAATCGGACAAACAGATCGCCAAGTACCTGAATTCTCCCGAATCGGATATCTATCATAAAAGCAGGGTCCTGTATGGTTTGTTCCAGGCCAGGAAATCAATTGTTTCACAGGATCGTTGTTTCCTGGTCGAGGGGTATACGGATGTGATCGCCATGCACCAGGCCGGGATCACCAATGTGGTGGCATCTTCCGGAACAGCGCTTACCAGGGACCAGATCAGGCTGATCAAGCGCTTCAGCAACCAGATCACCATCATTTACGACGGGGATGAAGCCGGCTTACAGGCTTCTTTCAGGGGGATCGACCTGATCCTTGAGGAAGGTATGAACGTGAAGGTGGTGATGCTTCCGGCCGGAGAGGACCCGGATTCCTTCGCACAACAGCATAACTCCACTCATTTCCTTGAATTTATCCGCAGCAACGAAAGAGATTTCATATCCTTCAAGGCCGAAGTCCTGCTCTCCGAAGCTCAGAACGATCCCATCAAGCGTGGCCAGCTGATCATTGACATTGTCCGGTCGGTGGCTGTCATTCCCGACGGTATCATGCGCAGTGTTTATCTGAAGGATACCAGCCTGCTACTCGGTGTGGAAGAGCAGGTGCTCTACAGCGAAGTGAACAGGGTCCGCCACCGGAAACTGGAGCAGAAATGGAAGCAGGAGCAGCGAAGGGACCAGGACCAGCAGGAGTCAACCCAGACCATCGTACCCAGGCAACCGCTTGTACCGGGTTTTGTGGAACATGTCTACTCGGAAGTGGAGGAGCGGGAGATCATTTATTTCCTGCTGAAATTCGGTAACCAGGAGCTGCATCTCCGCGATGAGGAAAATGACCGCATCTCGGTGGCCCGTTATATCATCCGGGAGATACAGAACGATGAGCTGGAATTCACCAATCTGGTCTATAAGCAGGTTTTTGAGGATGTGAAGGATTTGATCGAGCGGGACGAGGAGCTGACCGAACGATATTTCATCTACCATGAACACCCGGGGGTCAGGGAACTGGCGGTGGATATCTTCACCTCCCGGTATGAACTGAGCAAAGTATGGAAAAGGAAGGAGGCATATGTGGAACTCCCGGGGGAGAACCTGGGATTCGAAGTGCCGAAATCATTGCTTTCCTACAAAATGACCGTGGTGGAAAAAGCATTGTCCGGATTGAGAAAGGAACTGGAAGGCAGTGAACAAACCATGTCTCTGGAAGCACTCAATGACCTCATTGTCCGCATTCAGAGCCTCGAACAGGTGAAAAAGGCGCTCTCAAAGGGACTGGGCGGCCGGACCATCATTCACTAGTCTGCCTGTCGAGGATCTCAAACCGGACTGTTTCGCTGTTGCCATTCTGATCCACCACGGTGAGCCGGTGCCGTCCCGGCTCCAGGTCCGCCGCCATGGCATGGACCCTGTCCGTGGACCCCATGTACCTCTCATCCATATGCCAGAACAGGACAGCTCCCTCGCTCCGGTGGGCCACCTCCATCACCAGTTTGCCCTTCGATCCTTCCAGTTCCCTGGGGATGACGATCATGCTTCCTTCCACCGGATAAACGATCTCCAGTTCCCTGATCCCTTCGCTTATGCATCCTTCCTTCAGCGGAGGCAGCACCCTGTACGATGGATCTTTTTTCCGGTAGTACCACTCCATCAGGGGAGGCAGCACAAACCAGTTTTCCGTCTTCATCTCTTTTATGTCCACACAGGCACTGCTCACCCTGAATGCACCGTCCCCGCTGAGGTGAACCAGCCTGTGGAAGGGACAGACATCCGAATGCATCCCGGCGGGACTCACCTCCGTGGTATCCACTTCCGGGCAGCGGGGGCCAGCCAGGTACCCGCTTTTTCTGCAGACAACCACTTTTCGCAGGTCATCCGAAGGCTGACCGAACCAGCTAGTCCCCGGCAGCAAATCAAACAGATCAAACATCAGCGGCGCTGCGGAGGAGAGACCCGTAAGTCCCGATCTTCCCTCACCGTCTGCATTCCCCGCCCATACTGCCACCAGGTATTCGGGAGTGAGGCCCACAGCCCAGGCATCCCGGAATCCGAAACTGGTCCCCGTCTTCCAGGCTATGGGTGATGAAGAATCCATTAAAAACCACTTAAATAACTCATTTGGTCTGTTTACCTTTAGTAATGATTCAAATGTCAGATAGATGGACCCCGCCGAAAGAACTCCCTCTTCCCGGATATTGATCTGCCTGGTCCCGGATTGACTTTCCTCCCGGAGGCGGGGCATGTGGAGATCGGACGGATCATAACGGCCATCCGTTATATTGTAATGGTTCAGTATCCTGGCCAGGGAACCATAGGCTCCTGCCAGTTCCCACAGGGAAGTCTCCCCGCCGCCCAGGATCAGCGATAAACCGTAATGGGAGGAAGTTTTGTCAAAAGTGGTAAAACCAAGATTATTCAGCAGACCGAGGAATAATTGTACCCCGTATTTTTCCAGCATGACGACGGATGGG
>DSEO01000324.1 GCA_011056635.1 Bacteroides sp. | reverse complement strand
TCTCTCTACTCGACAAAACGCCTATAAATGAGCTTCTTACAAATCAGAATTACAAAGATGTCAAAGAACTATATGATAAACAGCTGAAAATCAGCTGGGATTAATCGGACACTAGTGATTTATGATAAATAAGTACGATGTATCATTGAAGAAACAAATGCAGAATGCGAAGAAAGGATACCTTATAGATTTGGGTTTGCTTAGAACGCTTGCATTTCATCATACAGAGGACAATGGTCGATTGTTGGAAAATCTGGTTTTTCTTGAACTCAAAAGGAGAGGTAAAGAGATTTATTTCCACAATCAAAAAAAGGAATGTTATTTTGTAATGAAGGAAAAAACTAAAATCCTACCTGTTTGTTGGGGATTGCAGTCAAACAGGACATCCTGCAGAGTATGCAAAACAGGTGTGCAATTATATACTGGTACTGAAATGCGGCTAATAGCACTTATTCTAACATTTGTCCAACAAGTGAATAGCAAACATTATATTCATATATTGAATAAAAGTGTTTTAGTATCTATTTACTTTATTTGCCTGATTTCATGTTGTAATGAAGAAGAAGGATATTATTACTTTCCTGATGGGGCAATAAATTATTATGATAATTACGACAGTATTTTTTTCCAAGATACACTTACAGAAATTCAAGAGATGTTTGTGATTTGTGATAGGGATACAGGACTATCTATTTTTGAGTGGGGAGGATTTTGTGGGTATCAGGATTATTATTATTCGAAATCTTACAAATTGGCAAAAGACTCTTGCTATAGTATACCACGTTTTCTTGTACAAGTATCACCCGATACAACTGTGAGGATTATCCTAATCCGGGCTGATAATCATAATGTCTTTTATGAATCAGACTTTAGCATATCACAAAAGAATAGAATTGAGCTTTGCGGATTTACTTATGAAGGAGTAATTACAATGGAAAGTCATTCATTTATAAGTGGGCAACCAATTCTATTCAGTCTTAGATATGGAATTATCCAATACAGCCGAGACACAATAACGTTTAATCTAGTTAACCATGAATTATAAGTTCCAAGAAACGTCAATTAACTATCCCCCTATCTATCCCCCAAAAGAAAAACCGCTGCTTCATCATGTTGTGAAACAGCGGTTTGCTGATTTTAAAGGCAGTCCGTAGGGGAATCGAACCCCTGTTACCAGGATGAAAACCTGGCGTCCTAACCCCTAGACGAACGGACCGTATTGTTCAGAACTCGCCCCGAAGGGCATAAATCGGAGTGCAAAAATAATTCCTAAAATCAGATTTACAAAATAAATCTTCATTATCGCATACTTTTTCTTGGGCAGGTCCCCATTGCACCGTTACCGGTTATTCTCCAACCACTTCCCTGGCAAGGGTTTCCAGGTCTATCCCCGAGAAGTTGCCGGAGGTCATGATCAGGAGCACACAGCTGTTTTCCCGGAGGGCTTTCAGGTCATGTTCAAGTGTGGCGGCATCGTTGTATAGGTGAAGATCCTTCCTGCCGAATTGCTTTTTCACCTCTTCCGGGGAAAGGGGAGGGAGTTTCTTGTGTTTGACCACGGCCGGATTATAATAGACCATGGCAAGGTCCGCTTCATCCAGGGTCCCATTGTACTGGGGAATGAACTCCATGTTCAGGCTGCTGTAGGTGTGCAGCTCCAGGCAGGCTACCAGTTGCTGTTCCCCGTACATCTCCCTGAAGGCACTGACCGTCGCCTTCACCTTGGAAGGGGCATGGGCAAAATCCAGGTATACGGCACGGTTGTTCCCGTTGGCAAGGAGTTGCTGCCGCCGTTCGGCCCCCCTGAAGGTCTGGATGGAATCGTAAAAATCATGATCCTCCACCCCCAGGTCGTTGCAGATCAGGCGGGCACCCTGGATATTCTGCATGTTGTGCCTGCCGAACAGGGTGAGGGGTACCTCGCCGTATTTTGTATGAAGGACGAACCTGCCGCTGTCCACCCTGTAAGGATGTTCCCTGTACGGGATCTTCAGCAGGCACCAGTGACTGGCGTCAATTACTTCCGCCAGTACGGGGTCTCCGTCGTAATAAAAAACCTTACCGCCGCCCGTGATGATCTCCAGGAACTTCCGGAATTGCTTTTTGTATTCCTCGAAGGTGGGAAACACATTCATATGGTCCCAGGCGATCCCCGATAGCAGGACCACATGGGGATAGTAGAGGTGAAATTTGGGGCGCGGATCAATGGCGGAAGAAAGGTATTCATCCCCTTCGATGATGATCAGGGGGGCATCCTCGGTGATTTTGACCATGGTCTCAAACCCTTGAATGCCGGATCCCACCAAATAATCGAAATCCATTTGCTGATCGCGCAGTACGTGCATGACCATTGCCGTGATGGTCGTTTTGCCATGACTTCCTCCGATCACCACCCGTTTCTTGTTCTGGCTCTGTTCGTACAGGTATTCGGGGAAGGAATAGACCTGGATCCCCAGCTCCTGTGCCTTTTTTAACTCGGGATTGGACTTGCGTGCGTGCATACCGAGGATCACCGCGTCAATTCCCGGATGGATCCGGTCCGGGTCCCAGCCGTTTTTTTCAGGAAGCAATCCGTGTGCGTCCAGCCTGGAACGGGAAGGCTCAAAGATCTCATCGTCAGAACCGCTTACAACGCATCCTTTATTATGGAGTGCAATGGCCAGGTTGTGCATCACAGCTCCTCCGATAGCAATAAAATGTATGTTCATGCCGTGGTTTTCAGGATCATCCCAGATGGTTTCATCCTAAAATTAAGTGTTTATAAAAGCGATTTCCTGTAGTTTTATTGAATTTTATCAACGGCCTCCGGGTCCCGTCCGGATCCGTATAAGGAAATGAGCGGATTGTTTGGTATTTTTGAAATCCATGCAAATAAGTATATTATCATTCGGAACACTCAGGGTGAAGGCGGATGAAATGATCCATTCCCTTTCCGCTGAAAGGATCGCCGGCTTCTATGAGGTGGATCCTTCAGGGTATATGCGCATCTCCATGAACATGCTGCTGGCGGATACCGGTGAACAGGTGGTGTTGTTCGATCCCGGAACGGCGGATTTCCTTCCCTCCAGGCTGAAGGAGGAATACGGACTTGAACAGGAATATTCCCTTGAAGAAATTCTCCAGCAGGCAGGATACCAACCGGAACAGGTGACGGATGTGATCTTCACCCACCTGCATTTTGACCACGGAAGCGGCGCTTTCAAAAGGGTGCCTGGGAAGATCGTGAAACGGTTCCCGCAGGCGGATTATCATGTGCTCAGAGAGCATTTCGGGTATGCTTCAGACCGCAATAAAAAAGAATCCAGTTATTTTATCACCCTGTTTTTCCGGTATGTGGATCGGATCCGGTGGCTGGAGGAGTGGACGGGTGACTGGATGGATTTCCGGGTATATAACGGGCACACCAGGGGAATGGTGGTTCCCAGGATACGGACCGGGGAAGGAGAGATCCATTATGTGTCTGACCTGATCCCCATGGAAATATTCCTGGATCCGGATGCCTGCAGCGGTTACGACCTGGACCCGGAGCTGGCCAGAAAAGAGAAGGTGGATTTCCTGGGAGGGCTGGATCATCCATGCGAACTGGTCCTTTTCCATGACCCGGTCAGGCCGCGCCTGATTTATCCGCAGCCCGGTTAACTGGTACTTTCCAGCAGTACTTCCAGGATCTTTTTCCCGGCCACGGAAACCCGGGTGCCGGGACCGAATATGGCTGCCACGCCCGCTTTGTAAAGGAATTCATAATCCTGGGGTGGAATGACACCGCCCGCAATCACCATGATATCTTCTCTCCCCAGTTTTTTCAGGTGTTCGATGACCTGCGGAATCAGGGTTTTATGTCCCCCGGCCAGGGAAGAAACACCCAGGATATGCACGTCGTTCTCCACGGCCTGCTTGGCAGCTTCCGCCGGGGTCTGGAAAAGGGGACCGATGTCCACATCGAAACCGATATCTGCATAACCGGTGCTGACCACCTTGGCACCCCGGTCGTGTCCGTCCTGTCCCATTTTGGCGATCATGATGCGGGGCTGCCTTCCCTCCCTGGAGGCAAACTCGCGCGCCAGGGCAACCGCTTCCCGGAATGACTGGTCCTCCCCCGATTCAGAGGAATAAACCCCGGAGATGGAACGGATCACAGCCTTGTATCTTCCCGAAACCTTCTCAATGGCGCCGGATATCTCTCCCAGGGTGGCTCTGCTCCTGGCCGCTTCCACCGAGAGCTCAAGCAGGTTCCCTTCGCCGCTTTCCGCGCAGCGGGTGATGGCTTCCAGGGATGCGTGCACCTTCTCCTGGTCCCGCTCCCTTTTCAGTTTCCTGAGCCGGTTGATCTGGGACTTCCGGACAGCCGAGTTGTCCACCGTGAGAATATCCATGGGATCTTCCCTGTCCAGCCGGTACATATTCACCCCCACGATGATATCCTTCCCGCTGTCGATCCTGGCCTGCTTTCTGGCCGCGGCCTCTTCGATGCGCATCTTGGGAAGGCCTGTCTCGATGGCCCGGGCCATGCCGCCCAGTTCCTCGATCTCTTCGATCAGTTCCCAGGCCCTGTGGGCAATCTCATGGGTGAGTGATTCCAAGTAAAAGGAACCGGCCCAGGGATCCACAGACCTGCAGATTTCAGTCTCTTCCTGCAGGAACAGCTGGGTATTCCTGGCAATCCGTGCCGAAAAATCCGTAGGCAGTGCAATGGCTTCGTCCAGAGCGTTGGTATGCAGCGACTGGGTATGTCCCAGCGCAGCGGCCATGGCCTCGATGCAGGTCCTGGCCACATTGTTGAAAGGATCCTGTTCAGTGAGGCTCCAGCCTGAGGTCTGGCAATGCGTCCGGAGTGCCATGGATTTGGGATTCTTTGGATCGAACCGCTTCACGATCTTGGCCCACAGCATCCTGGCAGCCCGCATTTTGGCGATCTCCATGAAATGGTTCATCCCGATGGCCCAGAAAAATGAGATCCTGGGGGCAAACGCATCAATGTCGATCCCCGCCCCAACTCCGGTACGCAGGTATTCCAGTCCGTCTGCAAGCGTATAGGCCAGTTCGAGATCGGCCGTGGCCCCCGCTTCCTGCATATGGTATCCCGAAATGCTGATGCTGTTGAACCTGGGCATGTGGTGGGAGGTGTACCTAAAAATATCAGCGATGATCCGCATGGACATTTCGGGGGGATAGATATAGGTGTTGCGGACCATGAATTCTTTGAGGATATCGTTCTGGATCGTTCCGCTCAGTTCATTCAGGGAAGCGCCCTGCTCCAGTCCCGCCACGATATAGAAAGCCATGATTGGCAACACCGCACCGTTCATGGTCATGGAAACGGACATTTCATTGAGCGGGATCTGGTCGAACAGGATCTTCATGTCCAGGATGGAATCCACGGCCACCCCTGCTTTTCCCACGTCACCCACCACGCGCTCGTGGTCCGAATCGTATCCCCGGTGCGTGGCCAGGTCAAAGGCCACCGAGAGCCCTTTCTGTCCGGCCGCCAGGTTCCGGCGGTAGAATGCATTGGACTCTTCGGCCGTGGAAAATCCGGCATACTGCCTGATGGTCCAGGGCCGGGTGACAAACATGGTGGAGTAGGGGCCCCTCAAAAACGGGGGCAATCCGGCCGCATAGTGCAGGTGCTCCATCTGTTCAAGATCCTCCCTGCTGTAAGAAGGTTTGATGGTGATGTGCTCGGGAGTTTCCCAGGGCTGCCCGGAGTGATGGTCCTCCCGTGTTGTTTCAATGTCCCGGAAATTGATTTTGCTGAAGTCTGGCCGCATGGTAGTCGAAGGTCTAAAGTTGATAGTTTATCAGGTTTTGAGCAGGATACTGTTGAATTCTTGCAGTGATTCCAGCATATTGGTCTTCACATGAATGAAATGCGTAATTCCTGTTTTGCGCAACTCATCCACGGAATCTTCCGGGTACCCGGCAACCACAATCAGTGATTTTTCACCGAGTGCATCATGCACTTTCGGAGCCAGCCCGGCATAGGCGTCATCGGAACTGCACAGCACCACCAGGTCGGCCGCCGAGTCCCGTGCAGCTTTGATCCCTGCCCGGATCGATTTGAAAACCGGCTGGTCCGGGATCTCATAACCGGCACAGGCAAAGAAGTTCCCCGAGAACATAGCGCGGGCCGTAACCCAGTGTGGATCACCGTATTTGAACAGAAACACCCTGGGCCGCTTCCCGCTTTTCTCGGTCTGCAACCTGACCTCCTCAAACAGGGAAGAAAGCCTGAAGGGTCTGATGGGTTTCAGGAGTGTGCCGTTCAGTTCCGTCTGGCTTTCCCGGTTGGCCGGAAAAGGAAATTCGTCTGAAGTTGCCAGTACAAGCTCATTGAAAGCAGGATATGCGTTGGTGCCCAGAAGCCGGAGCCTGCCCTGTGCGGCTTTTTCCTTTTTCCTCTGCAGCGAAGCATCAACCACCTCCTGAACCCATCCCGACTCAAATGCTTCCCTGAATCCTCCTCCGGACTCGGTGGCAAGGAACAGTTCCCATGCCTTCCCGGCCAGGGCATCCGTCAGGTTCTCCAGGTAATAGGAACCTGAAGCCGGATCCGCCACCCGGTCGAAATACGCCTCCTCCCGCAGAATGATCTGGGTATTCCTGGCCATGCGGTCGGAGAAAAGTGAGCTTTTGCCCGAAGGAAGTTCGAAGGGAAGTATACTGACCCAATCCGCACCTCCTGTCACAGCGGCCATCGCCTCGGTGGTCCCCCTGAG
>DSEO01000325.1 GCA_011056635.1 Bacteroides sp. | reverse complement strand
TGCGATCGTACTCCCCAGGTGGATCACTTAATGCTTTCGCTCAGTCGCTGACAGTATATCGCCAACAACGAGTGATCATCGTTTACAGCGTGGACTACCAGGGTATCTAATCCTGTTCGCTCCCCACGCTTTCGTACCTCAGCGTCAATCATAGTTTAGTAAGCTGCCTTCGCAATCGGTGTTCTGTGTAATATCTAAGCATTTCACCGCTACATTACACATTCCGCCTACCTCAACTAAATTCAAGAAAACCAGTATCAATGACAATTCTACAGTTAAGCTGCAGGATTTCACCACTGACTTAATTTCCCGCCTACGTACCCTTTAAACCCAATGAATCCGGATAACGCTTGCATCCTCCGTATTACCGCGGCTGCTGGCACGGAGTTAGCCGATGCTTATTCGTACGGTACCGTCAATCTTCTACACGTAGAAGTGTTTCTTCCCATACAAAAGAAGTTTACAACCCGTAGGGCTGTCATCCTTCACGCGGCATGGCTGGTTCAGGCTTTCGCCCATTGACCAATATTCCTCACTGCTGCCTCCCGTAGGAGTCTGGTCCGTGTCTCAGTACCAGTGTGGGGGACCATCCTCTCAGACCCCCTAGACATCGTGGTCTTGGTGAGCCATTACCTCACCAACTAACTAATGTCACGCATGCCCATCTCTAACCGCCGGAGCTTTAACTATAAAAAGATGCCGAATCATAGCTTTATGGAGTATTAATCCGAATTTCTTCGGGCTATTCTCCAGTTAGAGGTAGGTTACAAACGCGATACTCACCCGTGCGCCGGTCGTCGCCTGGCCGAAGCCATCGTTACCCCTCGACTTGCATGTGTTAGGCCTGCCGCTAGCGTTCATCCTGAGCCAGGATCAAACTCTTCGTTGTAGAAAAATTTAATTTGCTCAAGACTCTTCACTCCTGATATTCTTTGGAATTTCAGGTGACTACTTTACCTTGTTCTTACTTCAATATTTTCAAAGAACTTTGTTCACTCTTTTACGAACTGCAAAGATACGAAAAATTTATCAATTTCACTTATAAACTTCCTCACAATTTCAATCTTCACAGAACATCACTTTCAAAAAGCGGATGCAAAGATAAGTACATTAATTTCTAATCTCCAAATAAATTCTTCAAATTATGAATAATATTTTCTAACCTTCTGTAAAAGAGTGTTATAATCATTGCTCCTTCCTGCTTTTGACTGTTCTTTCAAAAAATGGTTTAATTTTGTTTTCTCAAGGTCTCTGGATGAGCGAAAAACTGGTCATCGTACCCACATACAACGAAATTGAGAATGCAGGTAAGATCGTGGAGGCTGTCATGGGTCTCCCCATTCAGACAGACCTGCTTGTGGTGGATGATCATTCTCCTGACGGCACGGGACTAAAAATCAAAGATTTGCAGGCGAAATACAAAGGCCGCCTCCACCTGCTGGAACGGACCGGTAAATTGGGTCTGGGTACCGCTTACATCATGGGATTTCAATGGGCCCTGGACAGGGGATACAGGTACATCTGCGAGATGGATGCCGATCTGTCGCATGACCCCAATGACCTGCCAAGGCTTTTCGATGCCTGCAACCATGAAAGTGCGGATGTGGCCATCGGGTCGCGTTACATTTCGGGTGTCAATGTGGTCAACTGGCCCATCAGCCGTGTCCTGATCTCTTATTTCGCCTCGGTATACGTGCGGCTGATCACGGGGATGAAAGTCCGTGACGCTACCGCAGGCTTTGTCTGCTACAGAAGGGAGGTGCTCGAGACCATAGACCTGGACCAGATCAGGTTCAAAGGATATGCCTTTCAGATCGAAATGAAATTCAAAGCGTGGAAATACGGTTTCAGGGTGGTGGAATTACCCATTATCTTTACAGACCGCAGGGAAGGTACCTCTAAAATGACAGGAAAGATCGTCAATGAAGCCATCTGGGGGGTGATCAGGATGAAAGTGGCCTCCTGGTTCAAAGATTTCTCCCGCCACTGAACAGGCGGGATGAAGACAGCACAACGGGATAAAACATACAGTTTCGCATGGACAATTATCTGATCATCAATGCCAGGATCGTGAACCAGGGAAGTGTGGTAACCGGTTTTGTGCTGGTGCGGGGCGGAGTCATCCGCGCCGTGGCCCCGGGCGCTCCCCAAGTGGAAACCGATCAGGCAGAGGTGATCGATGCGGGTGGAAAATACCTGATCCCGGGAGTGATCGATGACCATGTCCATTTCCGGGAACCGGGCCTGACGCACAAAGCAGAGATCGCCACCGAATCAAAGGCCGCCGTGGCAGGGGGAGTGACCACCTACATGGAAATGCCCAACACCAGTCCCCCGGCGGTTACCATTGCCGAACTGGAGCAGAAATATGCCCGGGCGGCTGAAGTCTCCCTGGCCAATTACTCCTTCTACCTGGGGGCCACGGCTGACAATATCCGGGAGATCAAAAACCTGGATCCGGCCAGTCATTGCGGGGTAAAGCTTTTCATGGGCTCCTCCACGGGAAACATGATGGTCAACAACCCCGGAGCCCGTGAACGTATCTTTGCAGAATCCCCCGCGCTTCTGGCCGTACATTGTGAGGATGATTCCATCATCCGCAGGAACCTGGCCGCGCAGGAAAAAGTGTTCGGGGAAAACATACCCATCGGCATGCACCCGCAGATCCGAAGCGAAGAAGCCTGTTTTCGTTCCAGCGCCCTGGCGGTGGAGCTGGCCCGGAAACATCAGACCCGGCTGCACATCCTGCACGTCTCCACGGCGAGGGAACTGGAACTCTTCGAAAAGGGGACGGACTTTGAAAAGAAAAAGATCACCGGGGAAGCATGCATCCACCATCTCTGGTTCCACGATGCAGATTATGAAAGGAAAGGCAGCCTGATCAAATGGAATCCGGCTGTGAAAACCGCGGGTGACCGCGATGCGCTGTTGAACGGACTGCTGGAGGACAGGCTGGATGTGATCGCCACAGACCATGCCCCGCATGCCATTGAGGAAAAACAGAATAATTATTCAGAGACTCCTTCCGGCGGCCCCATGGTGCAGCATTCGCTTGTGGCCATGCTGGAGCTGGTACACAGGAAGAAACTGACCATCGAAAAGGTTGTGGAAAAAATGTGTCATGCCCCGGCAAAGCTGTTCCGGGTGAAAGCGCGCGGCTTCATACTTCCGGGATACAGGGCCGACCTGGTACTGGTGGATATGGAAAGCGAATGGACGGTGTCGCGAAGGGGGCTTTACTATAAATGTGGCTGGTCTCCCCTTGAAGGAGAGCTATTCCATTCCCAGGTGACCCATACATGGGTGAACGGGAAACTGGTGTTCATGAACGGGATGTTCAATGAGATGGTGCGGGGTGAAAGGGTGGAGTTTGAAGAAGGTTAGGGGTTAGGGGTTAGGAGTTAGGGGTTAGGAGTTAGGGGAGTTAATGGAGTTAGACATCTAAGTTACTTATAACCAATAAAATATAGATCAATGAAAAGAAAAAATTTACCAGGATCAACAAACTTCCTGAAGGCGTGTTTGCTGGTCACAGCAGCCATGATCGCTTCTGTTACAGGCTGTTCTTCAGGCAAGAAGGACACGCAGGGAACGGACAAGCAGAATCCTGCATGCAAAGTGGAAAAAGCACTCTTCGGTATCACTGCCGAGGGGGATTCCGTGATGCTGTTCACCCTGAAGAATGAAAAGGATTATGTGGTAAAAATCACCAATTTCGGGGGGATTATCACGGAGATCCATACCCCGGACAGGGATGGAAATCCCGGTAACATCGTGCTGGGATTTGATAACCTGGACCGGTACCTTGCCGGTCATCCCAATTTCGGTGCCCTGATCGGCCGGTATGGAAACCGGATCGCGGATGCACAGTTCACCCTGGACGGGGTTACCTATCAGCTGGCGGCCAACAACGGGGATAACTCCCTGCACGGCGGAGTGATCGGTTTTGATGATGTGATCTGGGAACCGGAAGTGATCTCATGCGATGAGCGGGCGGCCCTGAGACTTACTTATGTCAGCGAGGACGGGGAGGAAGGATTTCCCGGTACGCTGACCGTTCATGTCACCTATGAGCTTCTCATGGACCAGCTTTTCATCACCTATGAAGCCACAACCGACAAAGCCACCCCGGTCAACCTGACCAACCACAGTTATTTTAACCTGTCGGGTGAAGGGACCATCCTGGATCATGTGCTTTATATCAACGCATCGAAATACACACCGGTGGACCAGGAATTGATCCCAACCGGGGAGATCGCCCCTGTGGAGGGGACTCCTTTCGATTTCAGAAAACCGCGTGTGATAGGTGAACGGATCGATGAAGTACCCGGCGGATATGACCACAATTTTGTCCTGGATCAGGCCGACGATGGGAAAACACTGGCCGCCAAATTGATGGATCCGAAGACAGGGAGGTACCTGGAGGTTATCACCACCGAACCGGGGGTTCAGTTTTACACGGGCAATTTCCTGAACGGGACGCTCTCATCCGGCGATTTCACCTATGTGAAACATTCGGGTCTCTGCCTGGAAACACAGCATTTTCCCGATTCGCCCAATCAGCCTGATTTCCCCAGCACCATATTGCGTCCGGGGGAAACTTACTCCACCCAGACCATTTTCAAATTCGGGGTGGAAGAATAGGTGCCGGTCACGAATAGTTTATCATATCTGAAGAGGCTGTCTCCGAATTACCGGCAGACGGCCTCCTTTATTGATACTATTTGATCAGCACCACCTGCCTGGTCATGATGACATCCCCCACTTCCACTTTCAGCAGGTAACTACCGCTGTGCTCAACGATATCAAGCCCGATGACAATCTCTGCGGAACCATCGATTGCAGGTCTTGTTTCAAAGGTTTTAAGCAGGTCCCCGGAATCGGAATAAAGGGAAATCCTGGCCTCATTCTCTTCAAACAGGGAGGATCGGACCACCAACATCTGTCTGGCCGGATTGGGATATACCTCGATCATGGATCCTGCGGGTCCTGCAACCGGATCTGTGGAGGTGGGGAAAACAGCCATGATCTGCATTTCCTCTCCTGCATCCACAGCAAAATCTATATTTTCAGCCAGGAGTGTTGTTTCATCGATCGCAACCAGGTGGGTACTCACCTGTGTCACACCCGGTATATCCACATAAATGGAATAATTCCCCGGCCCGATCCCCGTGAACACGTAATTCCCCTCCTCATCAGTCACCACATAATCCACAGGCAGCCCGGTATCCTCATCAATCAGCACCACGGTGACGAATGCATACGGCACGATGCCATTTTTCAGAATGTTCTCCTTCGCCTCGACTTTTCCCCTGATCTCCCCGTTCCCATTGGTTGCCGCCGGATTCTCGAACATGTCCATCACGATATGCAGGGTGTCGTCGCACCTGAAGAAGAACCTGGCCGCTTCTTTCCACTTGTACACCCTGTTGTAGTAACTGTGCATGACCCCTTTGTATTTTTGTCTGGCATGGTTGTCGAGCTTCACGTATACCAGGTAATACCCATCCGGGATCCCGTTGAACTGAAAATGCCCCCCGGCCTGCATCCTGGTCTCCGAAACAATCCGGTAAGGCTGCTCCGATCCGTCCAGCAGCACCACATCAGCCTCTTCCTCATCGATCGTTCCCAGGCTGTATCGTGCGATCCCGTAAAGCCTGGAACTGGATTTTTCTATGATTTCCCCGCTCCAGGCAGCTGAGCATCCATGGGAGTCCGTCACCACGAGGCTGTACATCCCGGCAGACAGATTGTACTGATTCTGTTCCGAGGATCCATGATCCCAGTTGGTGTTGTATCCCGGGGTTCCACCTGTAATGATGGGTTCAATAAAACCATTGCTGCCGCCCGGGCAACTCACATTCTGGATGTACGCCATTACCTGCAGGCTGTCAGGTTGGGTAAGGGTGACAGTATCTTTCACCGCCTCTCCGTTGGCATCGGTTACCTCCACGGCATATATCCCGGCGCTCAGTCCATGAATATTTTCCGTTTCAGCCCCGTTGGACCAACGGATCGTCAGGGGTTCCTTTCCCCCTTCGATCATCATGTCAATGGATCCGTTCTCATCTCCGTAACAGGCTGGTTCGCTGGTGATAAATGAGAGAGTGGGTGGAGGCTTGCTCTCGATCAAAATGCTGTCGGTGACCGCATTCAGGTAGACGTCCCGGACAGTCACATCATACTTACCCGGCAGCAGTCCGGTTGCCGTATCATTCAGGGAGCCGTTGGACCACTGGTAATAAAAGGGCGCAACTCCCCGGGTAACCTGTACCCACGCCATACCATCCGCACAATCCGGACAGGTGGCATCGGTGCCGGAAAGGATGAACAGCAGTTCGGGGATAATCACCTCCGCACTGTCTGCAGCCATGCATCCGAGCGAATCGGTAACAGTGACTGCGTATATTCCGTCGGTGAGACCGGTGATCTGTTTGGTGCTGGCCCCGGTGGACCACTGATACAGGTAGGGACTTCCCTTTCTGAACGGGGTCCCTCCGGATACAGCCACGGTAGCAGTATCGTTGCTGATCGATATTTTCGTGATAATCCCCGGGTTCACTGTAACAGAATCCGCGTACTCGCCGGCGCATCCCGTGGCGGCGGTGGCTGTCAGACTGATCCTGTAACTCCCTGATTCACTGTATAGGTGAGCGGGGGATTCCAGGTCTGATAGGTTCCCGTCACCAAAATCCCACAAATAGGTGATCTCACCGGAAC
>DSEO01000187.1 GCA_011056635.1 Bacteroides sp. | reverse complement strand
TGATTGATCCCGCGGACGATATGCATGAGATACACGAGGACAACAACATCGGGTGGCGGGTGATAGGCAAGTCTGAATTCACGACCGGAGTGGAGGAGCGCCCGCCCATTGAGCACTCGCGTAACGGTGAATATATGACAAAAAGCTATCCCAATCCATTCAGCGGATCCTTCACCATCACCTACGAAAACACCCTGCCCGGTCCAGTTTCGCTGCAGGTGTACGATTCCAGGGGAAGACTTGTCTACAGCAGGGGAGAAGAGCATCAATCAGCAGGTATGCATACAATGGAGGTGAGCGGTACGCAGCTTCCCCCCGAAGTATACTATTACCATTTCTCCAACGGAAATGTGACCGAAACCCGCAAAATCGTGAAACATTAACAGGATTAATTTCCCGCGTAAATTTTCGGCATTTTCCCGGCTTGTAAGAACCGTCCGGTATGTGCAAAAAAAATGCATATCTTGCCTGCTGTTATCCCTAAGACCCAGAGTCCAATGAAAAGAGCAATCGTAAATGTATCCGGCACGGCGGGGATCCTGTTTGTGCTGCTGGCTGTTTCTATCTCCTGTAAAACTTCAACGGAAGCAACGGGCGACCTGTCTGCGGACACGCTCAAACTGGCCGATCAGCGTATGCTGGCTTACGTGGAAGAGGAGAAGCTGCCCTGTGTTTCCACCCTGGTGATAAAGGACGGGGAAGTGGCTCACCGGTCTGTATTCGGTTATGCGAACATAGAGGAAGGAAGGCAGCTTGGCGAAGATGCGATTTTCCGGATCTATTCCATGTCCAAACCCATCACGGCTGCCGCACTGATGATCCTCTATGATGAAGGGAAATTCAAGCTGGATGATCCGGTGGAAAAGTATATTCCCGAATTCGAAGACACCAAAGTGTGGGTGGACGGAGAACTGGTTGACCAGCAGGAACCCTTCACGGTCAGGCACCTGCTGACCCATACGGCCGGGTTCTGTTATGGCTTTGAACAGTCCCACGTGGACTCCCTATACAACCACGCCAGGCCAGGAGGAATATGGAATTCAAAAACATTGAAAGAAATGGTCGCATTTGTGGCCGGTCTCCCGCTGAAGCATCAGCCGGGTACCACCTGGGAATATTCCATCTCCATCGATGTGGCAGGCTACCTGGTGGAAGTGCTTTCGGGTTTGCCTTTCGATGGATTCCTGGAGACCAGGTTGTTCGGTCCGATCGGCATGAAAGATACGGGTTTCGAGGTCCCGGAAGAGGACTTCGGCCGGTTGGCCATGATCTATACCCCCGACAGGGAAACCGGGAAACTCACGCCTGTGGAGAATATGACAAATGATGTGAAAAAACAGGTAACGTTGTTCTCAGGCGGTGGCGGACTGGTCTCCACCATCGATGATTACGGCAGGTTCGGGCAGATGCTTCTAAATGGCGGCGGACTGGATGGCGTGCGTGTACTGGAGGAAACCACTGTGAAACTGATCATGAGCGATCAGATGCCTGCAGGTGTCACCTACCAGGATGGTTTAGATTACGGGCTCGGGGGAGATGTGGTGCTTGAAACAGGTGAATACGGCTGGTCAGGAGCAGCATCCACCGATTTTTCGGCAGATCCTAAAAACAACCTGGTAGTACTTGCATTCACGCAATACACTCCATTCATGGGGGTTCCTTTTGCTGAAGAGTACCAGAAGTTCGTCAGAAGTGCATTGCCATCAGCACCCTGATCCCTGAGGCTTCTGGCGCCTCAGAAAGTATTTGATCCAGCGAGCCAAGGGTTTCATAATTCCAGTTCGAGTTTCTTCCGGCCCGCTTTCCGGGAATGATATGCAATGGTCATACTTCCTTTCCCGGAGACCAGGAATTCGTATTCCACGTGTCCGAACCCAGGCACCTGAGTAAACTGGACTTCGGGTTTATACTCCTTGTAGGATACCCGGTCCCGGTACCTGTCTTGTATCTCTCCTCCTGCCACAACCTGGATATGGCTGCCTTCAACAGTGATGATATCTTTGGGATACAACCCGCTTTTCAACGATCTGTCGGTCATGGAAGGCATGGCTTTGCTGTTGGTCAGCCTGATCCTCAAACGGTACAGATCGCCGGAGATTTTTTCTTTTTCATAGAGGTCCATCTTGATTTCGGGGGTCTGTTCAGCGGTGAACAGGACCGCGCTGGCCACCCTGTGCACTTCATCCTGCAGCATGAAGGGATGCGGCAGGCGGGAGCTCAGCTTGGACCAGCCCCCGATCTCTATTTCCCCGTACACGGGATGGTCGTAAGATTCCCATTCCTTATAGAGTTCTCCCTGTACCACGTTATCGTTGAACTTCAGCAGTTCCTTTTGCTGTTCTGTATTTTCGCGGAAATATCCCTGTTCATTCCCCGCCTGTTCACTCCCGTGGGGACGGTAGGTCTGGGATTCCCGCATGAACATTTCACCCACCAGGCTGTAGGAGCCCAGCAGGTTATCGGTAAAGCTTGTAAAATCCCCGTATGTGGAATAGAGGTCCTTCCAGACCACCAGATAACGGTATCCGGGAATGATGGATTCGGAGTGCTGTCCCAGGTAGTCATACACGGCCAGGTCGCCCCGGCTGAATTCTCCCCCTGACCTGGTTCCGGGACCCCTGAGGATCATCCCCCCGCTGTTATGGAAAGCCCATACCATGATGATATTCGGCCGTTCAAGCAGGAATTCTCCGATCGCCCTGATGCCGGAACCGGAAAATGGATAATTTCCGGATCCGTTTTGCACGTACCGGGGTGCCCAGTTGTACCCCCAGTTCCGGTTTGGGTCCACGTATCCTTCCGCATCCTCATTCACCTGTCCGTCCCCGTCATTATCGATCCCTTCCTGACCGAGCAGGGTGTATGCTCCCTGTTCGCCTGGCCGCACTCTGACCATCACCCTGGGATCTTCGGGGTCCAGCCTGTAATTGCCATTGGGATCTTTTTTCCTCATCTGGCAGATATTCCCGTCCCCGTCCATGTCATCGGGAAAATCCTCGTCGAAAAGCCCGTCCCTGTCGTCATCTACGGGGATCCGCAATCCGCGGTTGGTGCTGGGGGTATTGGGATCATTGAAAAAGTGGTACCTGCCGTCCACGTTCACGCACGGAATGATATAAAATACATTTTTATCCACCAGTTCGGTGATCTTCTCATTCTGTCCGTATTTCGTCAGCAGCATGTTGGCCAGGTACAGGCACACCTCGCCTGCCTGGATCTCGTTACCGTGAATGTTCCCGTCCACGTATACTCCCGGTTTTTCCGAGTGGTCCCCGGTTTCGGGATTGTGGATGGTGATGGCCCATATCTCCCTTTGCTCCTCGCTTTTTCCTACTACCTCGATTTCAGAAAGTTCGGGAAATGCTTCGTGAAGTTTCTGCATTGCCTCCACAAGCTGCTCATAATCGTAATACCTGTCGAACCGCAGGGGGATGGTAATCTGCGGATCAGCGGCAAAGGCCTTGCCGGTTGACAGTCCGGGGAAGATACCCGGAGCGGTGCTCAGAGCGATAATGAACAGGGTGCTGTATGCAAAGAACCTGCTATTTTGAGGGATGTGAATTTTTTTCATTGTGGTTATCCTCCAATGTTTACGGTTGTCTGATCACTGCCTGCGGATTTGCTGGTGAGGCTGACCAGGATATCGGTTTTTTTCTCCGCACGGACCAGCCAGGTCAGTTTTTTCCGGGAATTGCCCTTCAGGTCAGCCACGGGGGTTCGCGGGTAGCCTGACAGCAGGGTATATCCTTTGCCTTCCAGAAGCACCACGGCAGGTGCGGGTTGCCGGTTCCTCCTGCCCATGGCGGTGGGGAAGGGGAGGAAGGACGCATTTTCCACCCATACCTCCAGCTGGTAAACACCGGCTCCCTTTGGGGTGACCCTGGTCTCATATATCCCGAGGGAAGGGAGCCTCTCCGACAGCTTAAAGATCCAGGGAAGATGAAGGTCCAGGATGGAATCCGTGATGGAGCAGGGAGGGGTGGTTGCCGTAAAGGGGACGAATCCCCCGATCTCCAATTCTCCCAGCTGGGGATGTTCGAATTTTTCCCACTGGACGAATCCCTTACCACCCAGTGCCTTGTCCGAATAGTCCAGCATCGCTTTTTCCTTCGGGTTGGCTTTCTCCTCTGGATTTGCGTCCTCCCCATCTTTTCCCTTTTTGGGCATCTGTTTCACCATGGCTGCCAGTTGTGCCGGATCTGTCTGTCCACCCTTCACGCTGGCCATGACTTCTTTGGCTGAAAATTGTTCCGGAACGCAGGCTTCTTCCATGAATGCGGCGATTTTTTCTTCCCCCAGGGCGAGAAATTCTTCTGAAGTCATTTTTTCAAGCTGCTCCGGACTTAAACCGCTGCCTTCCTTTTCCTCCCGGGCAGGTTTGGGAACAGACCAGAGATCCATGCTGAACACCGGTACGCCCAGGTGATAATAACACCAGAGCTCAAAGGACCCATCCCTTGCCCTGTCTGGATCAAACCGTTCCTCTTTGGCATTCTTTTCCTCCAGGTACTTCCTGTAGTCCTCGCTAAGCAGGTTGTAGAAAGCCAGGTCCTCTTCCATCGGGTTGATGGCCGCTCCCAGACCCAGAAAGCCCGCCACCATTGATTCGTCCACGGTCACTCCCTCTGGCACCATGGGCTGGACAAGTGCAATGATCTCTTCCATGGAATAGGTCCGGCCGGGATCCGCCCCGAACATCTCCGCGTAACGCTCAGGGATCTCGATCCGGGTCAGGTCCACTTCCCCCCTCCGGCCTCCCCTGGGCGGGGTGTGGCAGAAATTGGTAGCACCAAACGCGAAGGTCATGGCAATTTCGGGATGGACATATGCAAATTCAAGAATGGCCCTGCCTTCGGGTGACGATCCCGGATAGAGTCCGCTTTCCGGATCAAATGCCTTGAAAAGGTGAGGAAAATTGATGTTCACATTGGTTCCACCCGGACCGTCCTCGTTATATTTTCCGTCACCATCCGCATCCAGGCCTTCATCAAATATCCTGTAGATCCCCTGTTCCCCTTTTACGGGATCGGCCCTGCGCATGAGACGGGGATCGTCTTTCACCTGGATCCACTCGCCTTCCGGGTGAATGATGCGCATTTTGGTGATGTAGCCGTCCCCGTTCAGGTCATTGAATCCGTCCTCATCGGTTGCCTCATCCCGGTCATCGTTGTGCGGGGATGCATTGCGGGTGTTCTCGAAGAGGGGATCGCGGAAGTAGCTGTAAAGTGCATCCGGATTGCCCGCAGGAACAATATACCAGGTTCTGTTTGCGTAGGTCCCGGGATCGTCCAGGATCCTTTCCGCAAGACTCAGTGCTGCCAGGCTTGCCAGGGGCCGGTTCCCCTCCAGGTTCCCCACCACCAGGATGGCGGGATTTGTTTTTTCTCCGGAGGCAACCTCCTTCCCTATTTCAAGGAGCAAGACCTCATTATTGCCCGGCGAGGTGGTCAGCAGATTCAGCTCACTGAAAGCCGGATTGGACCGTTGCAGTGCACGCAGCGACCGGTTGATCTGAGCGGGATCGGGATACTTGTCCTGTTGCGCGCGGACCGGTGTGAATCCACTCATGAACAGAACACTTATGAACAGGTAAACAACCGGAACCAGATGTCCGAAGATGTTTTTCATGGATTTGAATTTTACACTGAAATAAATGAACCCCTTAAAATAAGACTATTTCCAGGGAATCCTGCAGAAAATGACACAAAATATGGATTGCCTTTCGCTTTAGGTTGGAGGTGCTCGGCACAGATCTGTGTGTAACATACAATTGACCACGCGACATTCAGATCAGTTCATATTAATACATTGAAAAACAAATATATATGACTATAAATAATTTATTGGCACGCAATTTGACTTATGTGAGATGAAGAAAGGGTTCTTCAATAATAATGAAAGCAATGAAAAAATTAACAGCCATATCGATCCTCGCAGTTCTGACAGCCGGGATGACCTTAGTCGGGGCACAGGACTGGCCTGAGGAATACCTGGGTTTACCGGGAGACAACCTGAATCTTTATGCCGTCATGGACCTGTTCCAGGGATCCGAGACGCTTGAGGGCTTTGAAAGGAGCCTGAATGATCAGAATACCCTGATCAACAATCTTGATCTCAATGGGGATCGCCTGATCGATTATATCACGGTTACTGACTATATGGACGGTGATGTCCATTCAATTGTGCTGAGGGCAGTACTGGACCGCAATGAATACCAGGATGTGGCTGTATTTATCGTGGAACGCCTGCGTAATGGAGCTGTGCGGATCCAGCTGATCGGAGACGAGGCACTGTACGGGAAGAATTACATTGTGGAGCCCATTTATGCAGAAACACCCAATCCCGGATATACCGGGAACCAGGTCCGCAGGGAAAACGTGAACGTGGTCACCACCAGCTATTATGAAATTGCATACTGGCCTGTGATCAGCTACATCTATCTTCCGGATTACGTGGTCTGGCGCTCCTCCTGGTACTGGGGTTACTATCCATCATACTGGAATCCCTGGAGCCCTTACTACTGGCACTACTATTACGGGTATCATTACAGCTGGCACCACCATTACCACAAACATTACCGTCACTGGAATCATCACCGGTATGCAGGATATAATGATTACTATTACAGCAGAATACGGGTTTATTCCCCGACAGTGGTCGTCAACATCAACAAAGGGAATTACAGCAAAACCTATTCACGTCCTGAGCTGAGGCGTGAGGGCGAAGCACTCTACACGAGGGTACGGGCCACCCGTGAAACACCGACTGTGAGCCGCAGCTC
>DSEO01000088.1 GCA_011056635.1 Bacteroides sp. | reverse complement strand
TTTTCGTATCCACCAGAGCAAGGACACAGGACCTTTTCCCGCAAATAAGCAGCATGGAACCTGGTGGGTATGACCGATCGCCTGAAGGACATGACCGATCAACTGAAAATATTCTCTTTCATCCCATTCATTTGCCTTTCCGCCTTTGTGACGGGACAGGAAACCGACCACTGGGAATCCATTATCCGGACCGGCGATCCGTGCCGGTACCTGGTGCCGTCCCAGCTGGTCGATGCGCAGTGGTGCGAACCCGGTTTTGATGATGCGTTGTGGATGCCGGGAACCGGCGGCGTGGGGTACGGGGATGAAGATGACAATACGGTGATCGATCCCTGCATCTCGGTCTGCTGCAGGTATGTATTTACGGTTCCCGACCCGGCAGTGATCCGGCAGCTGGTCCTGGATGTGGACTTTGATGACGGATTTGTGGCCTGCCTGAACGGGACCGAGCTGGCAAGGTTTCATATGGGCCCGTCCGGGAGCCCGGTAGCCTGGGACCGGCCTGCAGATGACTGGCACGAGGCGGAACTTTATTCAGGCGGCGAACCGATGAGGATCCTGCTGCATGATTCCCTGCTCTCTGAACTGATAGCGGGAGAGAATGTCCTGGCCATCCGGGTGCACAACCAGTCCCTCTCGTCCTCCGATCTTTCCTCCAACGTTTTCCTGCACGCGGGTATTTCCGTGGGAACAATGATCTTCAAGGAAACCCCCGGATGGTTCAGTCCCCCGTTCCAATTCGACAGCACGCATCTACCCCTGATGGTGATCGATACGCGGGGACAGGAAATTCCAGACGAGCCGCGGATCACGGCGCATATGGGTCTGATCGACAACGGTCCGGGGAATTACAATATCACCGGGGATGCGTTTAACGCCTACGACGGACAGATCTCCATCGAAATGCGGGGTGAATCTTCCCTCGATCTCTACCCCAAAAAATCCTACAGGATAGAGACGCAGACAGACAGCGGCACCAACAACAATGTATCGCTGCTGGGCCTTCCCCCCGAGAACGATTATGTGCTGTATGCACCGTATGGTGACAAAAGCCTGATGCGCAATGTGATCTCCTATGGGTTGTACGGGAAGATGGGGCACTATTCCCCGGGGACAAGGTTCATGGAACTGGTGGTCAACGGGGACTACAAGGGACTCTACGTGCTCACCGAATTGATCAAGCAGGATAAGAACCGCGTGGATATCGCAAAGATCACGCCCGGGGACATCACTTATCCTGACATTTCGGGCGGGTACATCCTGCGGGTGGATAAAACCTCCGGGATGGAGCCCTACGAATACTGGAAATCGCCCGTACCTCCGGGTGTGCCGGGATTCAATTACATCACCTACCAGTATCATGACCCGGGCTATGATGAACTCACCCCCGGACAGCGGGACTATATCAGGGATTACATGCAGCGGTTCGACGAGGTGTTTTCTTCAGACGCATTCATGGACCCGGTCTACGGTTACAGGCCCTACCTGGACATCCCCTCATTTACGGATATGATGATCCTCAACGAGGTCACCAAGGATGTGGATGCCTACAGGCTGAGCCATTACTTCTACAAGGAGAATGACATCAACGGCGGCAAACTGGTGAACGGTCCCCCGTGGGACTATAACCTCACTTTCGGGAACAATGATTTCGCAGGAGACCTGAACAGCCCGTCCAACTGGGTCTATACGAAATTCATTAACATTTACTGGTGGACCCGGGCAATGGAGGATCCCTGGTTCCGGAACCGCCTCTACTGCAGGTGGGCAGATCTCTACGCCAGCATCCTGCGCAACGAATACATCCAGGGGATGATCGACAGCTGCATCACCGGAATGGGAGATGCCATCGACAGGAATTTCCAGCGGTGGCCCATTCTGGGGAAATATGTCTGGCCCAACAGTTACGTGGGGGACAGCTACCCGGATGAAGAGGCCTACCTCCGTTTATGGATCCGGGAGCGGCTCACATGGATGGACAGCCGGTGGGCAGGCCGCTGTATTCCAGTTTCGGATGATCCCGGGAGGATCATCACGCATCCTGCCGCCCTGAAGGTGTACCCGAATCCGTCCGATCTGTCCCGCACCTACCTTTCCGTCCACGGCGATCTCGCTTCAGCGGGACTGCACATCCGGCTGATGAATATGAACGGTATGATGGTCTATCATGCGGTAATGGATCTTCCGGGCGGGGGACAGCCGCTGCAGCTTCCCGACCTGTCATTCCTGCCATCTGGCATTTACCTGCTGGAGGTTTCGGATGACACAGGGATGAGGGAAACGGTAAAAGTGATCCGGGCAGGCAGGGTAGATCTGCGTTAAAAATCATAGGAGAACCCGGCCACCAGGATATGGGCCTGAAGGGGATCGGTCACGTTGAACTCGTCTTCCAGAATGTATTTCAGGTTCAGGGCGGAACGGAAGCCAAGCGTGTACTGGATCCCTGCCGAATAGCGCATCCTGTAAAAGGACCGGATGGCAGTACTGTTCAGCCTGTGATAGCTTTCCACGTACGCTGTAACCGCAAACCTGGTCCCGAAAATGTCATACTGCACCTGCAGTTTGTTCCTGTTTACCAGCTTGCTGTATACCGCATCCCTTGCCAGACCCAGTTCATCAAACCCGTATTGCAGCCTGGAGCGGAGACTGAAGTCAAATTCGGCAAGGGATTGTTCCAGGGTGGCATCGGCATGCAGCCTGTACCTGGGAGTCAGTCGGCGCTCCCGGTCCATCCTGACCAGTCCCCGCACACCCAGTTCAGCATTGAGAAAATCGAGCAGGTCATAATCGGCTGTCAGGGTCAGAACGGAACGGTCATACTGCATGCTGTTGTTCTCGAACCGCTGTTCGGCCTCCAGGGAGAGATCGATCCCGCTTTTCAAATCCTTATTCAGTTCCAGTTCATACCAGGACTGGAAATCCTTCTGCTGACCCACCGATTTCACTGTGCTGACCAGCAGAAGCAATATCAGAAGATATAGCGTTTTCTGTCGATCAATCATCGTCATCATCATCGCCATTGGCCTGCTGGTCCTCATCCCCCAGGCTCACCCAGTTTTCGTCCTCGAAATAATAAATGATCACCCTGGCCGAATCCCTCAGGTAATCCACCCTGCCCACTTCCAGCCGATTGATGATCAGTCCGGTCCGCTCTTCCAGGTCATGCTTCAGGTCTTCCCTCCGCTCGGGCTTGATCAGCTCCACATTTTCATAATTGATCACCTTTTTCGATTCATGCCTGAGCAGGAATACTTTCTCCAGCAGGTAGGTAATAAAGATAAGTGCCGCATTGGTGAAGATCAGCTCCGCATAACTGACCTTGGCGTTGGAAAGGGCATTGATCACGGAAAGACCGATCACCAGGAAGAGGTAGGTCATTTCCCGGATGGGGATCTGCCTGGTCCTGTAACGGATGATCCCGAATATGGCAAAAAGTCCCAGGGCAAATCCCAGTTCCAGCTTGATATTCTCCAGCAGGAAGCACATGAAAAAGACCACCAGGCTGATGAGGATATAGGTAAAAAGGTAGTCCTTTCTGGGTGTTGTCCTGTAATAGAGGTACCTGACCAGGAAGATGACCACTCCCAGGTTAAAGACGGTTCTGAGGATCAGGTCGAAAAAATCCTCCCAGTTCATCAGTTCGATGTTCAGCAATTCAGGCATAATGCGGCTGGTTTAATTTGTTTAAGTACTCGCTGTTCAACTTGTGCACCCGGAGTATCTTTTCCTTGAACAGGTTCTGCTTCAGTCCCGGGTTCAACAGGGCCATGCCGATACAGTATTTGCTGAAACGGCTGGGCGGGATACTCTGCCGGCGAAGTGCCCTGTAAAACGGGGAATTGGAAATACGGTCCTGGAATTTGATCTCCGCGATGGAGATACCGGGGAGTTCAATGCTGTTATCGGAAAGGGGACTTGAAAACCAGAGGTGGTAATCGATGGTGATCCTTTCTTCCTGGTCGGGGCTCACAAGGGTTATGCGTTTGAAACTGTTTTCAAGTACGGGCAGCATCTGCCTGTTCTCGTAAGGCGTATAATAAGTCAGGAATTCCTCTTCCTTGCTCAGGATCATTGCTTCCGAACTATCCGTCCTTATCCGGTTTTTGATGGTTACCCCTTTGGCATTTTTCCGCTTCACCTCCAGGAATACGGCATCGCCGGATCCATATCTCCGGAACCTGATCTTGTGACGGTTCACCATTCCCCTGTGGTGCATGTGGTACATATCCAGATTCAGGGTGTCATAGTAAATGGTCTGGTAATTCTGTGCGCGTCTGTCATCCACTTCAAGCACATTGTATTCGTTCACCAGCGAGCGAAGGATGCCGGGGATATGGACCACCCTGTAGAGGAACTTGGCATCCTTTCTTCGCATCAATTCAGCCTGCTGCAACTCTTTTAAACTGATTCCGGGGAAGCCGGGCAGAACCTCCTCTATGCGGTCACCGATACTCATACAGATACTCTTTCTTCTTGAAAAGCCTGCCCCGCTCATCGAAGAATTGCTTTTCAACCCTCAATCCGTCTTTGTAAATGCTTTTTTCGGTCCGGGTAACCTTCCCCTTTTCATCCAGGAAGATCTCCTCCACCAGGTTCCCCTCTTCATCGTAAACATATTTTTCCCACAACTGCACCTCACCCAGCTTGTTGAATTCCTGTATCTCGATCACCTCCCCCTCTTCGTTGTACTTTTCGATCTTTTCCACCACAGGCTTGTTCATGCCTTCCGCAAGGAAATATTCATGAACGGTCTGCTGCATGATCCCTTTTTCCTCTATGGTCTTTCTGCCCTGCCCGTTCAGAGTCCCTGCCAGGGAAAGCAGGGCGATCCCGGCGGGAATAATCATCCTTATTTTCATAATCAACAGTTTAACGCTCTTCGATTGTAATCTCACCCAGGTCCACCACCTGGTCCATCTCCGTGATGGTGGTTTCGAACTTCAGGGCCACCTTATCCGTCACCCGGGTCACGTCCTCCGAGTAAAGAACCACAAGATAATCTCCCGGGATCAGGTTCCTGAATTCGAAGGACCCGTCATGCTGGGTCCTGATCCGTTCATCGTAAAAAGTATGGTTGCCGTAGGTAAGGTATACCTCCTGCTCATAGGCATAGGCAATGAAATCCACCACCAGGTTCGGCCACCTGGAGTCATCCACATAATCGATCAGCTTCACCACCCCTTTGATCACCGCCTGGCCGTCATCAAAATCCAGGGTGGTCAGCCTGACCAGTTCTCCCAGGTCAACCTCTCCCCCCCTGTCCAGCTCGACCTCGACCAGTTTTGCCACCTCTTCATTCATGATGCCGGCAGTCGAATCCTGTGTCAGATAGAATACGGAATAACTCCCCGGGTACAGGAAATCGAACCTGAAACCGCCGGTGGCACCCGTGCGGATCCTGTCCCCCAGTGCCAAATCTTCCCCATAATGGATAAAAATATCTTCGTCCACAGCGGGGGCCGTATGGATCAGCTGTGAATAGTCATCATTGTAAAAATGTTCCATGAGGGTCCCGGAGATGGACCCGGTACCGCCCTCTCCCTCCGTTTTGGTGCAGGAAGCGGCAGCAATGGACAGAATGATCATGCCGGCAGCCATCTGCAGAACCTGGTTGAACTGTTTTATTCGTGTAACCATGATGCGATCTTAAATCTGAATCCCAAAAGTAATAAAAAAGAGGGCCCTGCTTGAAGCACATTAAATTTTTGTTAACTTTTTTACGAGGATGGGGCTATATTTGTTGCTCCGGCATTGAACGCTTCAATACGAGATATGGGAAAAAGGATGCAACACCGGTTCGGACTGCAACTGGCTGTATTTTTGTTCACTTCATTCATCCTGGTGATGGTTCAGTTGAAGGTGCAGAACCCGATGCTGCTGCTGGAGCGGTTGGTGAAGGGAGGAGGCTGGTTCGAAATCATCCTCATCGCCGGTTACGGAGCACTGGTTGCCGGTAAGATGCAGGAACCGGCGAAGGTGCAGGCCTGGAGAAAATACACCTGGTTTGCCTTCTCCATTTTCTTCTTTACCCAGCTGGGACTGGGACTGATCGGTGCCGAAAAGTTCCTGATGACCGGCGAACTGCACCTGCCTGTCCCCATGATGATCCTTGCCGGACCGGTTTACAGGGGACACATTTCGGTGATGACGATCCTTTTCCTCAGCACGGTGCTGTTGTCGGGACCGGCATGGTGCAGCCACATCTGTTATTTCGGGGCCATTGACGGCATGGCAGCCGGAGGCAGGACGACCAGGGCGCCGTTCCATAATAAATGGGCCCTGAAATCCACCGTGTTCCTTCTGGTGGTTGCGGCCGCCATCGCCCTCAGATGGATGGACGTGCCCGTATTGACTGCCACCCTGATCGCGGGCGGCTTCGGAATAGTGGGCCTCTTCCTGATCCTGATCGTCTCCCGGCGGGAAGGCCGGATGGTGCACTGCACGGCCTACTGTCCCATCGGCACCATCGTGAATATTGCACGGTTCGTGAATCCCTTCAGGATGCGGATTGACCGCACCACCTGCACGGATTGCATGGCCTGCAAGCGTTCCTGCAAGTACGATGCGCTGAACCGGGAGGACATCGCGGCAGGGAAGCCGGGGATGACCTGCACCCTTTGCGGGGACTGCGTGGCCAGCTGTCACGCCGGGTCCATCCAGTACAGGTTCTTCCGGCTCTCCCCGAAGACTGCCCGGAACCTGTACCTGTTCATCACCGTCTCGCTGCACGCTTCCACCATGGCCCTTGCGCGCATTTAAATTAAATTCATTATTTTTAGATTAGTCATCTCATGAAACACCTCCTGCAAAACTGATGAA
>DSEO01000367.1 GCA_011056635.1 Bacteroides sp. | reverse complement strand
TTTGGCAAGTTCAAACATGGAGATACCGGCCATGCCCCGGTCCAGCATCATCCCGTGTACGAGCAGATTGGTGGAGGTTCCGATGAGGGTGCATGTCCCCCCGAAAATCGTCGCATAGGAGAGAGCGGGATCAGGAATTTCTGGGAAGGTAGGCTCATTTTATCCGCCCATTTTTTCAAAAGGGGACCGAATATGATGACCACCGGTGTATTATTCAGGAAGGCTGAGACGGCAGAAACCGGGATCAGGATCTGCATCAGCAGGCGTGGAATGGGTTTCCTTTTCTTTGGCAGAATAATCCTGCCCAGCTTATTCAGTGCACCGGTTTCTCTCACCCCTTCACTGACGAGAAACAGGAGTGCAACGGTGATCATTCCCTTGTTTGAAAAGCCTGAAAGTGCGTCATCAGCGGAAATGATGTCCGTGATCATGAATATCACCAGGGCAGAAAAGAGGATCAGGCCGGGTCGCATGACTTCTTTCACCAGGGCGATGATGATCAGCAACACGACCCCTATGGCTATATACCCGGAAAACGTCATGGTTCAAACATCAGGTCTGTTCATTCCGGCATCGGTCGAATGGGTGGTTTGCAGCCAGGTAAAACATCGTCCAATTTAATGGCCAGATGCGTGAAAACCAAATATTTTTGTTTGAATCCTGCGCGGGGTGCTAATAACATTCCCAGTAGGTGGTAACTCCTGCCACGGTAACCGGACTGGAATTCTGTCTTTCCTGCAATTGGTCCCCGCAGAACAACATGGGAGTGCTGGAGGAGGAATTTCCTTCTGCATCGATGGTAACCAGCTCACATGTTCCGCAATCTTCGAGGAGATCGCAGGCCGGGAGCATGGCCAGCAGGAGGAGGAGCACAACTGCCTGCAATAAGCGCTTCTTTTTCATGATAGGATGCATCATCGTACTGCAAAATTATTTTCTATCAGCGGATCTGCAATACATGTATACGATGCTTTTCAACAAAAGTTAACAATCGTTTCACATGCATTTGGGGTGAATCCTCGAAAGATTCTTGGCTAATTATTAACTTAGGCTGCTCACAGGGAGGATCAATGGCAAGGCGCAGGTGTAAAATTCTGAGAATTATCGGTTGGGTGTTTCTGGGATTCTGCTCACTGATTGCATTGGCCAGCCTTGTGTTTTACCTGAACAGGGGACGGATCAAAGAACGGGCGCTGAACTATCTGAATGAACTGCAGCCCGGACATGTTACCCTGGGAAAGATCAATCTGATCCCTTTCTTGAATTTTCCCAGGGGGGCCATTCAGTTAAAAAATGTAGGTTATTATGAATCTTACCATCCAGGGGATTCACCCGGTAAGGTCCCCATACTTTCACTGGAAGAAATTTTCGTTTCCCTGGACTTGATCGAACTGATCAGGGGCGATCTGAGCATTACACGGGCCTGGCTGGGGGATGGGGATCTCAGGATTGTTTTGTATGAAGATACGGTCACCAACCTGGAGAATGCTCTTGGAATCAGATTCGGGGAGCATGATCGGGAAAAAAAGGCCCCGGGATTGCCCGGGTTACGTATTGACCTGGACAGGTTGCAGATGTCCAATATGCATATGGTCATGTGGGACCGGATCCGGGATCACCATCTGGACCTGGTGGTGAACTCGCTGGAAAACCGTTTCGTATATTTGCCTGAAAAAGTGGAGACGGATATTAAACTGGATGTGGAAGTAAGAAGTATTAACTATTTATCGATCAGTTCTGAAACAAGGAGACAGTTCCAGTTTGAAAGTGATCTTACCTATGATATCCCGATGAAAAAAATCTCCATCAATCCAAGTTCAATGACACTTTCCGGTCTGATGCTGGAGGTTTGGGGCTCCTGTGATCTGCTGGATGAACCCTATCTGGATCTCGGGTTCAGGGCCACTAATACGGGCCTGGACGTGCTCAACTTCCTGCTCAGGGGCATCCTGGATCTGGATGAAATCGAACAGATCGGATCAGGCAGTCTCTGTCTTGACGGAGAAGTGACCGGGTACGCGGGCAAAACCCTTCCCCTCATAAAAGTGAACGCAACGGCAGACCGGATCGGTTTCAGGATCAAATCGCTCCGGAAAGATGTTACAGATATTTCTTTCAGGGCTTTCGCTTCCAATGGGATTCAACCGGACATGAGCGATGGGGTGCTGACGGTGGAAAGTTTCAGTGCAAAATTCCCTGAAGGAGATATTACAGGCAGATTTACAGCAAAAAATAAGGCAACACCTGAAGTGGACATTGAAGTTAATGGTGATGTGGAACTGAACGGACTGGAACATATGATCAAATCGGATCCCGTCACCGACCTGACGGGCCAGGTGAACGTGCATGCACACTTCAGGGGTTTGGTGGACCAGACGAGAGATGATTTCATGAATGATGCGGGAATGATGACCGCACAGCTGACCGGGGTGGGATTTGTCATTGGGGGTGATACATTGGAAAAAATTAACGGCGAGGTATTTATACGGGAAAATATCCTGGGATCGCGGGACCTGGATCTGCAAATAAATGGGAACCGGCTGCTCCTGGAGGCAAGGGCAGAAAATGTGATCCATTATCTGCTGGGTTTCGACCGGGATGTAAGGGCCGAAGTGAGGGTTGCTTCCGACCGCATCCATACTGCCAGGCTCCTGCGGGATACATCCCTGGTGAACCTGCTCGGTGATGAGATCGTAGGTCTGCATTTCAGGGCGGGGGCGCGAATAGGAAAAAGAGCACTGGATGCCTTCCTGAAACATGACTCAGTACCGCAGGTGTTGTTCTCGCTGGATAGCTTCGGCGCGAAACTGCCGGTATATGCCGGCATTTCAGATTTGAGCGCATCCCTGAAACTTGGTCCGGATACCCTGGAACTTTACCGGCTGGGTGGAATGATCGGTGAGAGCGGTTTTGGCTTTTCGGGCAAGGTGGTCAATTTTGGTGCACTGGGGAGGAAGGATTCCACTGCACTTGTTTCTGTGGAATACAATCTGTCGTCCGCGCTGATGCGCGCAGAAGATATATTTACTTACAGGAATGACTTCATGCTTCCGGCCAGCTACAGGACGGAATACCTGGAGAATTTTCACCTGGCAGGATCTGCCCGGGTCCCGGTAGCGGTTCTGCTGGATGAAAACGCATCGTTTGATTTCGATTTGGATATCAGCGATATGGGTTGGAAATTGCGGTATTATCCCCTCGTATTTGATCAATTTATCATACGGGCCAGAAAAACAGGGGACCTGCTTTCGGTAGATGATTTCAGGGGAAGCGTCGGAGAAAGCAACCTGAGAATGACAGCCAGCCTGGACCATATTACGGATTCGCTCAAAAACCTGACAGGTCACATCAAACTGGAATCTGATATGCTGGATTACAATGAATTGTTTAATTATCAGTCTCCGGAAGAGTTTCTGGATTCCACGGGTGCCAGCAGCATCGTGAAGGATTCCCTGGAAATGAGCGAGCCACCCAGACTGGACCAGTTCGATTACCCAAGTTTAAGTTTTGACGTGGATATTGATGAAATGCGTTTCGGGACTTACAGGATCTTCGGGATAGCAGGAAGTCTCAGATCGACGCATGACAGGATCTTCTATCTGGACAACCTGGCCATTTCCCCGGGAAGCGGGGGACAGATCGCGTTCAACGGTCTTTTCAATGTATCCAGTCCCCTGTACTATACCTTCAGTGCAGAATTTGACCTGAAAGAGGTGAACGTGAATGAGCTGGATTTCGAAATGACCTGGGGAGAGGAAAGTTATACCCTGAAAGAAAATTTCGAAGGACTGGTTACCGCGAAAGGAATCGCCGAGATCTTTATCACCCCCGATCTGTCTTTCGACATCGCCACTTCCACGGCAGTCTTTGACGTGAACATCACAGACGGTGCATTGATCAATTTCACTCCCCTTCAAGCTGCAGCCAGGTACCTGGATAACAAAGATCTGAACCATATTCGTTTTGCCAGTCTGCGAAACCGTTTCACCCTGGTTGATTCCAGGATCATGATGCCCCTGATGAGCGTCGGATCCAGTGTCGGTCAGCTGCTGCTCGAAGGCGAACAGGGCCTGGATAACAGTTACCTGTACCTTATCCGTATTCCCACATGGCTGGTCAGGGATGCGGCAAAAAGTGTATTGACCCACAGGGAAAATGAACAGGATGCGGAGCAAATCTATGAGATGAAAACGGGAAAATTCCTGGTACTCACGGCCTGGAGTGATGGTCAAGCCTCGGAGATCAAGACAGGGGATAAGCGGGACAGATATCAACAATGAGGGGAATTTAGGGAAGGAACAATCATGAAAGAGCTCCGGTTCGCACTGGGATACATGCCCCACCGGTTATGGGGAAATATTCTGCAGGCGCAGTTCCTGGAAAAGGAATCCGGAAAGGAGTTTTTTGTCCCCCGCGAATATATCCAGAATGACGCGTCCACATTGGCTTACAGGCGTCTGACTCCCATGCAGCAGGAGATCCTGCAGCTGATCGATGCTTACAGCGACCGGAATCTTTTCAGAAGGTTTTCGAAAGAAAAATCAGCCAGGGAATTCCAGGAGCGTGTTCAGAAAGAGACCATATCCAAGTTGATCCGTCCCCATATTGAAAAATACCTCTACCAGATTTTGGAGATCGCACGGGATCACCGGGTAAGCCTCTTTGCGAAAGAGAAGGGCGACAGGAATATTTTTCCCGAAGATTTTCTGCATATTGAGAAACATCCGGCCGACCCGGTCTTCAGCTTTAACTTCGGAGAGGAACTCTCCTATACCCTGAGCCTGGTACACGGGGAAAACAGATTGGTGCTTCACAGGGGATCCCTCGAAATCATTACCCATAAACCCGTAACCCTTCTCCTGGGGAACGTACTCTATTTTGTGAATGATATCGACGGGAAGAAATTAAAACCTTTCATGGAAAAGGAGCGGCTGGTGGTTCCCCGGGGATTGGAGAAAAAATATTTTACCACGTTCGTCCGGAAAATCCTGACGGAATACCCGACCCTTACGGAGGGATTCACGGTGAAGGAGCTCCCTCCCGGGAAAAGAGCGGAGATTGTGCTGGAAGAAGGAATGAAAAACATTCCGGTCTTTATCCTGCAGTTCTATTATGAGAACAAGCGGATCTATATGGACAACAGTCAGCAGCGGTTTGTGAACTTCACGGACAAGGAAGGGAGGTTTGGATTTGACCGGTATGAAAGGAATTTTGCATGGGAGGAAGGTGTGGTCATAGCACTGAATGAACTGGGATTGAGGTCGCGGGACAGCAAAAGTTTTTACCTGAATAAAGAGTTTAATCAGGGAGATGAAATCGACTTGTATACAGCGATTAATTTCTTAAATGAACATGCATCCACATTGGTGGAATCTGGGATCGGATTTCGACACAGGCTTCAGTTGAATTATTACCTGGGGAAAATCCACCTGGAACTGGAATCAAAGGAACGGGAGGACTGGTTTGACATTTTTGCCCGGGTGCATTTCGGGGAATATGCGGTGCCATTTATAGCACTGCGTGATCACATCCTGCAGGGGAAAAGGGAATTTCAGCTGCCAGGGGGTAAAATCGCCATTCTGCCTGAAATCTGGTTCAGCCGGCACAGGGCCATTTTTGAATTTGGAAAGAAGGAAGGGGACAACATCCTGATCCATAAGCAGCATTTTTCCATGATGGAGGGGCCAATCCGGGATTTCCATCAGTCCACCCTTCAAAAGCTTCAGAAGCTCAACCAGGTTGAGCATCTTCCCACTTCCACCCTTCCGGAAGGATTGCATGCCGGGCTCCGTGACTACCAGGTGGAAGGATACAACTGGCTCTGTTTGCTGCAACAATATGGCTTCGGGGGCTGTCTGGCCGATGATATGGGACTGGGAAAGACGCTGCAGGCCATCGCTGTGTTGGTCCGGTCCAAGGAAACTTCTGTACCTGCACCGGAACCGGACCCGGGGAAGGGGCGACAGCTGGACCTTTTTGGGGATCCCGCTGCCCTTCGTACCTCACTGGTGGTGGTGCCTGCGTCACTGATCCACAACTGGCGCAACGAGTGCGGAAGGTTTGCCCCCGGACTGAAGGTCTTTTCTTATGTGGGGAATCAGCGGGAACGGGAGCTGAATCACTTTCATTCCTACGATGTGATCCTGTCCACCTACCATACGGTACGGCAGGATATCGAACAACTGTCCATGTTTTATTTCCATTACATCATTCTGGATGAAAGCCAGATGATCAAGAATCCCTTCTCCAAGCTCTATCAATCAGTGATCGAACTTCATTCAGAACATAAGCTGGTGCTCACCGGGACCCCCGTCGAGAATTCGCTAACAGACCTGTGGTCGCAGATCAATTTTGTGAACCCGGGATTGCTGGGAACACTCAGTTTTTTCAAGAGAAGTTTTGTGCAACCCATAGAGAAACAGAAAGATGAGGACCGGGAACGTACGCTGAAGGAACTGATCAATCCGTTTGTCCTCAGACGGACCAAGAGAGAGGTGGCCCGTGAATTGCCCCCGGTATATGAACAGGTGCGCTACTGCAATATGAGCGAGGAACAAAGGAACCTTTACGAGGAGGAAAAGTCCGTTGTCAGGAACTCAATCCTGGAGAACCTGGAAGAGGTGGGACTGGAAAGATCTTCACTCATGGTACTGCAGGCGCTCACCAGGCTCAGGCAGATAGCCAATCATCCTGCCATGGTGGAGGAGTTTACCGGAATTGAATCGGGAAAATTTACGGAGGTATACAGGGATATTGAGAGCCTCATTTCCGAGGGGCACAAGGCGCTTATATTTTCCTCATTCGTGAAGCACCTGGATTTGTTTTGTGAGCGGCTGGATGCGGACAAAATTTCCTACGCCTACCTGACCGGAGCCGTCACCAGGGAAAAGCGTGAAAAAGCTGTGCAGGAATTCCAGGGAAACGCGGATTGCAGGTTATTCCTGATCTCGTTGAAAGCGGGCGGGGTGGGACTGAATCTTACTGCAGC
>DSEO01000363.1 GCA_011056635.1 Bacteroides sp. | reverse complement strand
ATCGAACAGGATCACGTTGCGGTCCATGTGGTAAGACGGGGCAAGTCCCACGCTGAATGAGCGCACCGGAAGGGTTTTCGCAAAGTTGACCACCTGTCCGCAGGAATCCGCCGGCCAGCAGAACAGGGACAGCAGGGGAAAAAGCAATTGCAGGTGATGCAGTTTTTTCACGGCCGGTTCAGTTCAGTATCATCCAGCAATACCGGTGTGTGAGGACCGGCAGTGAACAAAAATAAGATTTCTGCTGAATATTTGCCCTAAAAAGCGATCTCTTTACCCATGTAAAAGTCCAGGATCTTCACGTAGAAGATCAGCACGTACTTGGAAGAGACCATCTCGGAAGTGGCTTCGTACAGCTGGTTCCGTGCCTCCTGCATCTCAAGTGCGGTACCCGTGCCCACCCTGAAACGTTCCTCTGCAAACCGGAAAACTTCCTCGTTGCTGGCCACCGATTCCAATGCCGACCTGTAATTGTCCATGGCAGCCACTGCCTCCGTGTGGTATTGCTGGATCGATTTCTGCAGATCCAGCACCGCGCTCTGATACCGGTACTCAGCATCCTGCAGTTCGATCCTGGCTTTGTTGATACCGGTCTGCACCTGCCACCGGTTGAAGATGGGGAACTGAATCCCCATGGACACCTGCCTGTACTGGTTGTCCTGGAGCTGGGTCGGAAGTGCATAATCCAGGGTGGGATTCACGGGGTCAGGGTCCCGCGGGTTGATCAGTCCGTCGCTGTAATTGGTGTAGTAGAGTCCGCGCGCGAAGACCCGGGGCGAACGTTTTCCCTGCTGCAGCGCAAGCTGCCGCTCCATTGTCTCGATCCCGTATTCGGCGCTTTTGATCTGCGGAAGGATTGCCATGGCCTTCCGGAACACCGTATCCAGCGACGGGATTTCCACCAGGGCAGGATCGGGCAGCCCGGGTTCATCGATCTCAAAGGTGGTCTCCCCGGTGAGGTTCATCATGTGCATCAGGTTCAGCCGGGCAATTTCCCTGGCATTGATGGCCCGGGTCAGCGAGAGCTTTGCACTGGAAAGCTGCGCGTTCACTTCCAGCAACTTTCCCCTGGCTTCGTTCCCCACCTCCACCAGCTGTTCCATCCGCTCCACCTGGCTCCGGGTCACTTCCACCTTGTGCTCCGCCACCTCCACCAGCTCATTGTTCCGCAGCAGGTCCAGGTACCCGGTCATCACCCCCAGGGTGATCTGATCCTCCATGGCCTCCAGGTCCTCCCTGCTCATCATATGGCTGGCCCGGTTCATTTTCATGTTGTTCAGGCCCTGCAGCCCGTTGAAGATGGTCAGGTCACTCTGCAGTCCCATGTCGCCCTGGCTCACACTGGCGTTCTTCCACTCATAGGTTCCCCGGTCGAGCACCCGTCCCGATCCCAGCTGGTGCTCGATGGCCCCGTTCAGGTTGGGCAGCAGGTCCATCTTGCTCTGCAGGAGGTCCCGGTCCGTGGACTGCAGGATCAGCTCCTGCCGCTTCACGTCCAGGTTATACTGGATGGCATACCGGATGCACTCCTTCAGGGTCCAGCGTGTGTCACCCTGGCCGTTCAAATTCCATAGTACGGATAAAGACAGCAGGGATGTAATGAAAATTCGTCGCATGGGCATACAATTATCGGTTATACTTCAGGATCAGTTTGTCATGGTCGGCATAATTCTGGTAGGAGGAGACGATCACCTTCTCTCCGGGTTCGAGTCCGCTGAGCACCTCGTAGTACCTGGGATTCTGGCGGCCGATGCTGATATCCCGTTTTACTGCGAATTCCCCCGAGGGATCCACCACGAAGACCCATTGACCCCCCGTGGTCTGATAAAACCCGCCTTTCGTGAGCAGGATGCCCTCCCTGGACTCACCCAGCTGCAGCCGGATCCTGGAGGTCTGCCCGATCCGGATCTGTTCGGGGACCTCTTCGGTGAATTCCATGTCCACCGCGAACCGGCCGTTGCGGACCTCGGGGTAGACCTTCTTAATGACGCCGTTATAAGACCTGCCGGCAAAGTCACATGCTCCTGTGAGCCCGATCTGGATCCTGGCAATATAATGTTCGTCGATATCCACACGCAGCTTATAGGAATCCAGAACATTGATGGTCCCCACCCGGGTCCCGTAGGTGACCACCTCGCCGATCTCAGGATTGAGTGAGGCCAGTTCGCCATCCACCGTTGCCTTGATATTCAGGTTCCCCAGGCGCCTGCGGATGATCCGCATGCTCTCTTCCATGCTTCTCACGGATGCATCCAGGGAACTGATCTGAATGGACCGGTAAATGGAGTCGTTCTTATAATTCTCGTTGAGCAGCTCCAGCAGTTCGCTGGAGGTTTCGTAGGTCTCCCTGGACTGTTCAAACTCTTCCCTGGAGATGTGGTTCTGCGCAAACAGGATCTCGTTGTTTTCGTACTGCCTTTTATTCCGGGCGACACTGGTCTCCAGGTCAATGATCTGCTGCCTGTAATTGAGCATCCGCTGGTCCATCTGTATCCTGGCGGACCGCCCCTCGTTGATGGCCCTCACCACCTGTGCCTCGTTGTTGGTGATCTCCAGCAGCAGGTTGTCGTTGCTGAGCCGGAGGATCACATCGCCCGTTCTGACCATGTTCCCTTCATCGATGAGGATCTCTTCCACCCGGCCTCCCTCCACGGCATCCAGGTAAACGGTGGAGATGGGCTCCACGGTTCCCTGCACGGTGATGTAGTCCTGGAATACATCCTGTTTCACCTCCTCGATGGTGATGCGCGACACATCCACATTGTACCTGGAGCTTTTATCCCCGAAGATGATGATCGCCAGCACCGCAATGATCAGCACTCCGAATGCGATGTACCATATGGCTTTGCGGGAAAGCTTTCCCTTTCTTTCAATTTTGCGGTCCATTCCGTCCATTTGCTGCGTTTTTCTGATGGTTTATCCCAATATCGCACACCTATTATGCCAAACAAAACAAAAAATTGATAATCATTATTTTATAAAATATTACCCGCATCTCCTGCCGGAAAAAGTGTACGATTTTGAGACCCGAGTGTACGTTTTCGAACACTTTGTATGCTTTTTTTGTTATATTTAAAAAATAAATGTGTTGAATATGAATATGTTGACCTGTAAGGCATTCTTTTTGTTTCAATTAGGGAAATATGGACCTATCTAAAAATGTTTGATTGCATATGGAACAGAAAATCGGAAAAATCCTGGCGGTGGACGACAATGAGGATATTCTTTTTGCCCTCAAATTGCTGCTTCGTCCCCATGTGGAACTTGTGGAAACCCTGTCCGGCCCGGAACGCATCCCTGAGATGATGGAGAAACAGGACTGGGACGTGATTTTGCTGGACATGAATTTCACCAAGGATGCCATCAGCGGACAGGAAGGATTTGATGCGCTGTCGCAGATCCTCGAAATTGATCCCAACGCGGTTGTGGTTTTCATTACCGCATACGGAGATGCCGAAAAAGCGGTCAGGGCCATCAAGATGGGAGCCACCGACTTCATCCTGAAACCCTGGCAGAATGAAAAGATCCTGGCCACCATCAATTCGGCCATCAGTCTGCACCGCACCAAGATTCAGGCAGAAAAGCTGAAACTCAGGCAACAGGAGATCAGCGCGGTACTGGACCAGCCCTATACCGATTTCGTCGGGCAGTCGCCCGAAATGTACGAAGTGTTCACTACCATCAAGAAGGTGGCAGCCACCGATGCCAATGTGCTGATCCTCGGGGAGAACGGGACAGGCAAGGAACTGGTGGCCAGAGCCCTTTACCGGAACTCGCTCCGGAAGGACGAGGTGTTCATCAGCGTGGATCTGGGCTCCATCCCCGACACCCTGTTCGAAAGCGAACTTTTCGGTCACGAGAAAGGTGCATTCACGGATGCGCACAAGATGAAACAGGGCAGGTTCGAGATCGCCTCATCGGGAACCCTTTTCCTGGATGAGATCGGGAACCTCACCTACCCCCTCCAGTCCAAGCTGCTCACCGTCCTGGAACGGAGGGAGATCACCCGGGTGGGATCCACCAAACCCATTCCCATCGACGTGCGGATGATCTGTGCCACCAACAACAACATCCACCAGCACGTGGCCGAGGGGATCTTCCGGCAGGACCTGCTCTACCGGATCAACACCGTGGAGATCCACCTGCCCGCACTGCGGGACCGCTCCGGGGATATCCCGCTGCTGGCGGATCACTTTCTGAAGATCTACAGCCGTAAATACCGGAAACCGATCCGGAACATCCAGTCATCGGCCATCAAGAAACTGAACCAGTACAGCTGGCCCGGCAACGTGAGGGAGCTGCAGCATGCCATCGAGCGGGCGGTGATCATGTGCGAAGGGACCAGCCTGGGTCCGGATGATTTCATGCTGTCCTCGCCGATGAAGGGCAGCGGGGGACTGGAGCTGGATTCGTACAACCTGGAGGACATTGAAAAGACGGTCATTGAAAAAGTGCTGAAAACCAACCAGGGCAATGTGACGCAGGCGGCCACACAGTTGGGGCTGACGCGCACATCGCTTTACAGGAGGATGGAAAAACATGGTCTTTAAGCAATTCCGGTTTAATATTATCCTCAGGGTACTGCTGATCACCGCCACGTGCCTTGCCCTGTTCATCACCCTGAACAGCACCTTCACCTTTACGCCCATCCTGGTGGCGGGACTGATCATCTACCAGGTGTGGTCATTGATCCGGTATGTGGACCGGACCAACCGGGAACTGGCCAGTTTCCTGGAATCCATCCGGTATTCCGAGTTCACCCGCTCCTTCCAGATCGGGAACATCGGATCCTCCTTCGATGAGCTCAGCGCGGCCTTCAATGATGTAATGAATGATTTCCAGCAGGTGAGAAGCGAACGGGAGGAACATTTCCATTACCTGCAGAGCATCGTGCAGAATATCGATATCAGCATCCTGGCTTACCAGCGGGACGGCACCGTGGAAATGATCAACCCGGCTGCCAAGAAGCTTTTCCAGATCAATACCCTGCGCGACATCAACAAGCTGAGGCCCCTGAGCAACGACCTGGCGGATACGCTGCTGACCATCAGTCCGGGTGAAAACAAACTGGTGAAGGTCCAGGACGAGGAGGACATCCTCCAGCTGGCCATCTATGCCACCGAGTTCAAGGTGAAGGACAAGGTGATTTTGCTGAGCACGGTCAAGAACATCCAGAACGTACTGGAGGAGCAGGAAACGGCCGCCTGGCAGAAGCTGATCCGGGTGCTCACCCATGAGATCATGAATTCCATCGCCCCCATCTCCTCCCTCTCCTTCACGGTGGAATCCATGCTCCGGCAATTTACATCGGGTAAAAAAGGCGCGCAGGACATCGACCTGAACACGGTGAAAGAGATCCAGGGCGCCCTGCAGACCATCAACAAGCGGAGCACCGGTCTGATGAATTTTGTGGAAACATACAGGAGCCTGACCAAGATCCCGGAACCCAACTTCACCCAGGTCAGGATGAAGGAACTGATCTCTAATGTGCACACCCTCATGAAAAAAGAGGTCCAGGACAAGAACATCCATCTGATCACCACGGTGGAACCCGACACCATTGAGCTGACGGTGGACGAGCAGATGATCGAACAGGTGCTCATCAACCTGGTTAAGAACTCCCTGCAGGCGCTGGAAGGAAAGGAACAGGGGACGCTCCATATCCGGGGTTTCTACAACAAAAGGGGCCGTCCCACCATCCAGGTGATCGATAACGGACAGGGGATCCTTCCGGATGTGATCGATAAGATCTTTATCCCGTTCTTTACAACCAAACGGAGCGGTTCGGGGATCGGACTGAGCCTGTCCAGACAGATCCTCAGGCTGCACGGGGGGACCATCACCGCACAGTCCAGGCCCGGTGAAGAAACCATCTTCACCATGACCTTTTAAAAGAAAATCCCTATCTTGAGTCATGAACGGCACAATGTAGCGCATGCGCCGGCGTTTTCTGTGCACGGGTACATATGAATCTCTCGATCATGAAACGAATGAAAGAACTGCTTCCGGTCGCCCTGCTCCTTGCGCTTGCCACAACCGCCGGGGGACAGATGAAAACTTACCTGAACGTGGAGACCGGTCCCCAGTGGAGCCTGATCAAAGTGTCCGACCCGGGGGATTATTTCACAGGGGCCGCAGTGGCGAGCACCGTGGCCGGGGTAACCCTTTCCCAAGAGATCCTGGAGGATTTGTCGCTCACCGCCGGGATCCTGTACATCCCGTCCAAAGCGGGGATCCGCATGGACGATGACCGCCGGTTCCAGTCCTCCTGGAACAGCCACACCTCTTTGCTGATCCCCCTGCGGGTGGAATACAGGATCCGGTTCTCCGAATGGCCGGTCAGTTTCACCCCCAGGATCGGTTATGTGCATCATCTCACCCGGATGCCTGCAGGTGCCCACAGTGCCACGGGCGTGCTTTCGGCACCCGACGGTACCGCCTTCAGCTACAACTTCCGGCAGTCGACCGACCCCCCCGGCAGGCATCTGATCGAAAGCGGGTTCAGCGTGGGCCTCAGGCTTTACGGCCTCTGGCAGGCCTCCCTCAACCTTTCCTACCTGTCCGGGCTCGGAACATCCAATTCCTCTCCCCTGGAATACACCGACCAGGACTTCCTTACCCGGGAGGCTGCTTACCGGTCCAAGGGAAATGCCTTGCTGACCACCCTGGCTTTCAATGTACCCGTGAGCAATATCTGGCAGAACAGGGATTACCGCATCCGTTCCAGGATCGAGCAGTCCACCGGAAAAGGAAAACCCACAGACCGGAGCGGGGAATTCTATGCGGGAACGGAGGCCGGAGCGCTCTGGCGCATGTTTGCCGCCAGCAACCCGGCTGTGGGACCCCGTCCCATGGAAGGCAGGGGTTTGTTCAGGTATGCCGAGCTGCATGCGGGGTTCTATGCGGGCTACATGCTGCAGGACGACCTGGGGATCGACCTGGGTCTCACTTACCAGCAATCCGCCAGTTTCTACGCGCTCATGTACGACCACGGCGTGAATTTTGT
>DSEO01000364.1 GCA_011056635.1 Bacteroides sp. | reverse complement strand
TGTTCCCAAATACCGGCAATCGCGCCGGGAGTGACCGTACTCTCCGGGATCCCGGCATAACGCTCCGGGGATACCATGGGCCACCCGGAAGGAGACCAGACCATCTGCCGTACGTGCAGGTTCATCAAATAAAAGTTCGAACCCAGCCTGCCCTGGCTCACAAAGAAATACCTTCCTTCGTCCTTCAGGATCCCGCAGTGCCCCACACCCTGCCATCCCGAGTGGTTTTCAAACCGGTACTGGGCGGTGATCATCGGAGTGTTGTCACCCCTGGCCGCCATGTCATTGCCGTGGATGTCCAGGTAGGGTCCTTCCGGCCTTTCGCTTCTGCCCACCCTCACATTATAGTCATCCTCCAGCCAGTCGTAGGAGACGAACAGGTAATACAATCCGGTTTCATCGTTGTACACGAACTCCGCCCCCTCGATGGCATCGTGGAACTGGTTCCTGAAGGCGATCAGGTGGCCCCTGTCCGTTTCTTCCTTTCGTTTCCCGGTGGCAGGGTCCAGCTCCACCATATGGATCCCGGAAGAATAGGAGCCGTAGGCGAACCAGTGCTTCCCGTTCGCATGGTCCACAACCACCGCCGGATCAATGGCATTGAAGGGATCCGTTGGCTGGCAGGAGAGGACAATCCCCTCATCGGTCCAGGGCCCGTAAGGACTCTCTGCCGTCGCCAGTGCGATACAGGCCAGCTTCAGGCCGTCATTTCCCGGAACGGAATAATAAAGCCGGTAGGTTTCACCGTGTCTGTAAATGAAAGGCGCCCAGATGGACTCCTGCCTGTAACCCGGCTGGTACTGTTCCATGAACCGGAGTGCGACCGGGGGAACCCCATCGAAGACCCATCCCGTGAACCGCCACTGCACCAGGTCCCCGGATCTCCGCTGCATGATCCCGCAGTCCCCGTTGGGCCCGAAGGCCACATCGGTTGAAAAAATAAAATACTGGTCTTCATGGCGGATGATGGTCGGATCATGGAGGTTATAGGGCCCCCATTGTGAACTGTAGGTCCGGTCGGCGATGGCACTGTAGTCATCCGGAATTCCCGGATCCGGCGATTCATCTCCGTCGGGAAGTTCATTACCATTTTCCGGTTCCTTTTTTTCCTCGCACGACAGCATGCACAGCATACACAGTGCCATTGCCGCGGGAAGAAGCATATATGCAGCTCTTGTTTTTATGTTCCCGGTTCTTTTAGCGAAGCACAGACACCTTACTGGAGTTCCAGCACCACTACCGAACGGGGCGGAAGCTCCATCCGGATGCGGTCCCCGTCCAGCCGCGCACCCGTATATTTTTCGGGGACCACCGCGTTTGGTTCATCAAAGGTGTTGTGGCTGTTCATTTTTTCCGATGCCAGGATCCGGCCGGTGACTTTTTTGGCCGCTGCACCCCGCAGGTGCACCGTCAAAGTCCTTGTCTCCCCCGGGTCAATGTTCACCAGCGAGATATGAATTTTACCATCTTCATCCCTTGAAGCACTGGCACTGATGGCCGGCAGTGAACGGTCCCCGAAAGTATAAGGGGGAGTATCCACCGACAGGGGAAGCAGCTGCGCATCATGGTGTACCTTGTACATATCGAATATATGGTAGGTGGGGGTCACCAGCATCTGATCTCCCTCGGTAAAGATCAGTGCCTGCAGCACATTGATTGTTTGCGCAATATTCGCCATTTTGACCCTGTCGCACCGTTCGTTCAGGTAATTGAGGGTCAGCGCGGCGACAAGCGCATCGCGCATGGTGTTCTGCTGGAACAGGAAACCGGGATTGGTACCGGGCTCCACATCATACCAGGTCCCCCATTCATCAAATACAAGGGCCACCCTTTTGTAGGGGTCGTAACGGTCCATGATGGTAATGTGCCGGTCGATGGTCCGTTCGATCTCCAGGCATCTACCCAGGATATCAAAATAACGGTCCTCCCCGAAATCGGTGGCAGACCCCTTATCGCGCCAGTTGCTTGTATAATAATGCAGGGAGAGTCCATCCATCATCCGGTGGGGGATCCGCTGCATCAAAACCTCCGTCCAGTTAACATCCTCCGAATTGGCCCCACCGGCGATCCTGAACAGGCGGTTCTCGCCGTAATTCCTGCAGAATGTGGCAAAACGGCGGTACTGATCCGCGTAAAACTCAGGGGTCATATTCCCCCCGCAACCCCAGTTCTCATTGCCGACCCCCCAATATTTCACCCCCCAGGGCTCTTCCCTGCCGTTCACCCGCCGAAGGTCTGCCATGGGACTGATCCCGTCAAAGTTGAGGTATTCCACCCACTGTGACATCTCCTTCACGGTGCCGCTGCCCACGTTGCCGCAGATCACGGGTTCGGTCCCCAGCTGTTCGCAAAGCTCCATGAATTCATGGGTGCCGAAACTGTTGTCCTCCGTAACCCCGCCCCAGTGGGTATTGACCATCTTCGGCCTTTCCGAAGCGGGCCCGATCCCGTCCATCCAGTGGTATTCGTCCGCAAAGCATCCGCCCGGCCACCTGAGATTGGGAATGTTGATCTTCCGGAGGGCATCCACCACATCGTTGCGGATCCCGTTGGTATTGGGAATGTCCGAATCCTTTCCCACCCAGTAGCCCCCGTAGATACAATGCCCCAGGTGCTCGGAGAAATGTCCGTAGATATGCCTGCTGATGGTTTCTTTGCCCTGGTCGGCATTGATGATCACCGTGGCATCCGGTTCATCCATTCGCTGCCGGGCCTCGCTGTCAACGGCCAGGATAAAGATGGCGCAAAGGGCCGGTGTAATGTACAGATTCAATTTTTTCATGTGTAGGTCAAGTTTAAATGTTTCATACCAGGTTGTCACCCTAAAGATAACAACTTGCCTTGAACATCCCGGGATAATTTTACCAGCCGGGTAACTGTTTGACATTCGGATTCACATCCAGCTCGCCCTGGGGGATGGCCAGATATTCTCTTCCCGGGGGAAGGGTGGCAAACTCATCATCATGTCCGGCAAGGACCTCCAGCATGGGATTGGTCCCCGCACCGGCGTCCTGGTTCAGCCATCCCCACCTGAGCAAGTCAATGTACCTGAGCCCTTCGAAGGCGAATTCAACAGCGCGCTCATGGGATATCTGCAACCGCATCTCCTGCTGGGTCATCCCCGGCTTTTTCACGGCCAGGTCCGGCAGGTTGGCCCTGTCACGTACCGTCTGGATGTACGGGTAGGCATCACCTGTACGGTTCATCTCATTGAGGCACTCGGCATACAACATCAGGATGTCCGCATACCGGAGGATCCGTTCATTGATCTCGGAACGCCATTCCACCTCATCCGGATCGGTGTCGTCGTTCAGGTATTTCCTGATGTAATAGGGGACCGTGTTCTTGTTGGAGATCAGACAGTTTTCCCAGGTGCGTCCGTAGACTATCACCTCGGGATCATTGTAGAAGAAATTGGCCTTCACCCTGGGATCCGCCTTTCCGTCCACCGTACTGTCCTGCTGGTACTCCTCGAAGATCCAGGGTGTGGGAGTAATATCGCCCCATCCGTATCCAAGTGGTGCATAGGTCCTGGCCTTACCGGAGGTCTTGCTCCAGTCGGCCGCCGGTTCCCCCACCCAGCCCAGGGTGGTCCCTCCCACACTTTTACTGAACTGTATCTCAAAGATGGACTCGCTGTTGTTCTCATTGAAAACGGTGAAATTATCCCTGTAATTGGCTACCAGGCTGTAACTGCCGAGTTCCTGGTCGATGATGGACTTCAGCAGCGGAGCTGCCAGTTCGAATTCACCGTTGAACATGTAGGCCTTGGCCAGGTAACCGGCTGCCGCACCTGCGGTGGCCCGGCCCATATCTTCGGGCGGGTATTCCTGTTTGGTGGGAAGCACGGACAGTGCGGCTGACAGGTCCGCATACACCTGTTCGAAGATCTCCGCCTGGGTCACCTGCACCGGGTAGAGGTCCTCCGCGGTTTCCGGCAGTTCCAAAATCAGCGGGATGTCCTTGAACATCAGGGCGCCATGGTAGTAATAAAGTCCCCGCAGGAACCGGGCTTCTGCCAGTATCCGCTCCTTCAGTTCCTCATCCATTTCAATATCAGGAACGTAGGTAAGTACCTGGTTGGCCCGCCAGACACCCTGGAAAATGGCCTGCCAGGGCGTATAATAGCAAACATTTTCCGGAGAGGTGGTCCAGTTGCTCAGGGCGTTGATCCACCAGGGACTGGTATTGTAACAATCATCGGCCCGCACATCCATGATCCAGGGCCACAGCCGCATGTAAAGGCCGTCAATGGTAAGGCTCTGGTAGACCGCATTAATCCCTTTGATGGCATCCGATTCGGTTTTCCAGAAAGTGGTGGTCGTCTGCTGGTTGGGGTTATCAAGCTGCAGGAATTCCTCGCTGCAGGAAGTCACCGCAACAATCACCAGGACTGAAATGATATATCTGAAAGGTTTCATCATGAAATATTTTCAAAGGTGAATAATTATAATGTCAGCTTGGCTCCGATCATCAAAGTCCGCGGTGACGGATACGATCCATTGTCCTGCCCGCGGTAGAACAACCCTTCGTTGCCGATATCCGGATCAAATCCCTGGTATCTGGTGAGGGTGAAGAGGTTCTGTGATGCCACGTAGACCCGCAGGTTCTGGACCCCGGGGATCCGTTCGAGCAGCCGTTCGGGGAATGTGTACCCGATCTGGAGGTTCTGAACCCGCAGGTAGGAACCGTCCTGCAGCCAGCGCTTTGACATCCGCTCATTCAGGTTGGGATCATTCTCGGAGGGGCGTGGGTACTCGTTGGTGGTTCCTTCTCCCCGCCAGTAGTTCTCGTAGGATTCGATGGAGTAATTTCCCAGCTTGTAGTTATTCAGGTTCCAGTAGATCCTGTTATCGATCAGGTTGCCGTATACCCCGTACAGGAAGCATGCCAGGTCGAATCCCCTGTAATCCATGGTGATATTGATCCCGCCCGTCACTTTGGGGAGGGCGCTTCCCAGGTAGATCCGGTCCTCATCCCCCACCATGCCGTTGGGTTCACCGTAGATGGTATTTCCCTCCTCGTCCACTCCGTTGATGTCCCTGAAGATGCAGTCACCCGGCTGTGTTTCCGGTTCCTGGAAGGCATGTGCGTCAATCTCGTCCCAATTCTGGAAGATCCCGATGAAATCCCACCCGTAAAGCTGACCGATGGGCTGTCCCACTTCAGTCCGGCTCATGTAGGTGTCGATGGGGATGTCCAGCTTTCCCAGCGAAAGCACCTCGTTTTTCAGGGTGGTGGCATTGGCCGAAACGGTATAATGCAGATCGCCCTCCATGTGTCTGTAGGAGATCATGAACTCAAAACCCTGGTTCAGCATGGATGCCCCGTTCACAAAGGGATTGTTGAGTGACCCGTTGGAATCCGGAATGGGGATGTCATACAGGAGGTCATAGGAAACGTTGTGGTAATATTCTGCAGAAAGCTCAATGCTGTTATTCAGGAAACTGGCATCGATTCCGATGTTCCTGGTGCTCTTTTCCTCCCAGTGGATGTCCGCGGAAGACATCTGCGTCTGGATGGCACCCTGCGGCAGCACGCCCCCTAACACGTAAGACGCATACCGGTTGATATAAGAGCTGTACTGGTAATCCGGAACGCTCTGCGAATTGCCGATGATCCCGATACCGGCCCGGAGTTTCATGGTGCTGATGAAGTCGATATTGAAAAAATCCTCGTTGTGGATCTTCCAGCCCAGTGCCAGGGACGGGAAATTCCCCCACCTGTATGCCGGAGCGAATTTGGAGGATCCGTCCCTCCTGAAATTGGCGGTCAGCAGATATTTATCTGCATAGGCATAGTTGATGCGCCCCAGCCAGGAGAGGATGGAGGTCTCGCTTTTGGATCCGCTCACCGATTTGGTATCGTGGGGGCCCGCGTCGATCACCTTGAAATAGGGCGGTTCGTATCCTTCGGCATGTCCCGATATCTGCTGCCACCTGCCATACTGGGCCGTGTAACCGGCCATGGCGGTGAGCCGGTGGTTCCCGAACTCCCGGTTGAAGGTCAGTGTGTTCTCCATCAGCATGATGTGGTGGTCGCCCCTCGTGTCATCCAGGGTTGCGATGCTGTTCTGGTAACGGTCCCCCACGTAGAAAAGCGGAAAGAAGTAGGTATCGCGCCAGTCGGTCCGGTCATAACTCAGGTTCAGCCGGTAATTGAGACCTTCGATGATCTCCAGTTCCCCGTAAACCGAACCCAGGAACCTGTTCCGGATGCCGGTGCTTTCAAAAAGGTTGTTGAATGCGATCACATTGGGGATGATCTGGTCGTGGATGTTATCCCTGGCTCCGCCGTACCCCCCCAGGTTGTTCTCGTCATATACCGGGATGGTAGGAGCGGCCAGCACCAGGTCCACCATGGTGTTCCCCCATTGCGAGAAGGTCAGGTTGATCTTATCGGAATAACTGTAATACATGGATTCCCCGAATTTGAACCTGCCCTTTTCCGTATCGGAATTAACCCGGAAGGCGTAACGTTTGTAGGCCGGACCGGGTCCCTGGATGGTCCCGGTCTGGTCAAAATAATTCATCATTACATTGTAGTTCGAATGCTCATTCCCCCCGGAAATGGAGAGTGTGTGCTCGTTGATGAACCCTGTCTTGAAAGCCTCCTCCTGCCAGTCAGTGTCTATGCTGTCCACAAAGAAAGGGGAAAGGGAATCATTGGCAGGGGCGGGCCAGCTGCGGTCGTTGGTCCTGGCCAGGTTGTTCATTTCCTGGAACTGTTCCCTGTTGGTCACTTCCATCCGCTTCACCACATTCTGCACACCGAAATACCCGTCATAGGAAACCCGCATAGCACCCGGTTTACCCCGCTTGGTGGTAATAATGATCACCCCGTTGGCCCCCCTTGAACCATAGATGGCGCTGGCGGAAGCATCCTTCAGCACCTGGATGGATTCAATATCCGCAGTGGTGAAGTCAGACGTACCGATGACCGGAACACCGTCAATCACATAGAGCGGACCATTGTTCCTGAACGAGCTGACCCCCCTGATCTTGATGACGGGATTGGCAC
>DSEO01000362.1 GCA_011056635.1 Bacteroides sp. | reverse complement strand
GGAATGCAGCATGCTACCTGATCCCGTGCCAGAGGTTGCTCAGGCCGGCGTTGCCCTGGATGAGCTTGAGGACCCGCCAGGAGGTGTCGGTGATGGTGTAGTCTTCGGCGATCCGGGTATAGGTGCGCTGTTCGTGCTCGGTGATCACGAGCCTGATGGAATCCAGCACACGCTGGGGATCAAACCCGGTGAGAATGATGGTCCCCGCATCCTGCGCCTCCGGCCGCTCCATGGACTGGCGGATGGAAATGGCGGGAAATGACAGGATGGCCGATTCCTCGCTGATGGTCCCGCTGTCGGAGATGGTGCAGAGCGCCCTGGTCTGCAGGCGCACATAATCTGTGAAACCGAAAGGCTTCAGGAACCGGATGTTCTTCCGGGCCTGGTCCACACCCTGTTCCTCCAGCCGCTTCCGGGTGCGCGGATGGGTGGATACGATCACCGGGACCCCGTATTCCTTATCCAGCTGGCTCAGCACCGCGATGATCCTGGAAAGGTTCTCCGGGTTGTCCACATTCTCCTCCCGGTGGAAACTGGCCACGAAGTATTTTTTCTCCTCCAGTTCCAGTTCGCCGAGGATGTTGGAATAGGTGATCTTTTTATGGTAATAATCCAGCACTTCCCGCATGGGCGATCCGGTCAGGTAGATCCGCCGGTGGGGCAACCCTTCGCTGATCAGGTGCCGGCGCGCGTGTTCGGTATACACCAGGTTGAAATCGGCGATATGATCAATGATCCGCCGGTTCAGCTCCTCGGGCACATTGAAATCGAAGCACCGGTTCCCTGCCTCCATGTGGAACACCGGGATCCGCAGCCGCTTGGCCATGTAGGCCGCCAGGCATGAATTGGTGTCCCCCAGCACCAGCACCGCATCGGGCCTGACCTCCTTCATCACGGTCTCCGACTTCCGGATGATGTCCCCCACCGCAGCGCCCAGCGAGGAGGTGTCCACCTCCATGAAATGATCGGGCTTCCTGAGCTCCAGGTCCCTGAAAAAGATCTCGTTCAGCTCGTAGTCATAGTTCTGGCCCGTATGGACCAGGGTGTGTTCCACATATTCGTCAAGCCGGGCGATGACCCTGGACAGCCTGATGATCTCGGGTCGGGTACCCACGATGGTCATCACCTTCAGCCGGGATTTTCTCATTGGTTTCGTCATGTTGGTATCTTCGCGGTGTTAGATTTTATTTTACCTCCTCATAGTACGTATCCGGATCGGCCGGATCGAAGAACTCATTGATCCAGAACAGTGTATACAGCTCTTCCTTCCCCGTGTTGGTGATGTTGTGCGTGTACCAGATGGGCATGTCCACATACGAAGGATGCTTCCCGTCCAGGTGGAACGCGTGCACCTCACCGGTCCCGATCCTCCGCAGCCGTATCACAGCCTCTCCCCTGATCACCGCAAACCGCTCGATCTTCCTGGTATGATAATGATTCCCCCGCGTGATCCCGGGCTTCGTGGTGGAAAAGGAGACCTGTCCCCCCACCCCCAGCTTCATGGTCTCCACAAAACTTCCCCGCGCATCGGTCTTCTCCTCCAGCATCACCGGGAAGTGGTTCGGGATGTCCATGTAGCAGCGGAAAGTGTTGAACAGGTTCCGCTCGAAAACGCTGTGCAGCGCCGGGATGATCCCTTTTTCCGCGTAGCCGGACTGGTAGGATTCCAGGAGCGCAAGGATCTCGCTTACTTTCGATTCCGAGGTATGGGGAACCCGGTACTCCGGACTGGAGACCTTCCGGGAGATACAGTCCCGGATCACTTCCGTCAGCTCACCCACATAGATCAGCTGCATCTCCTTGTCCACCTCGATCCTGGGCCTTTCCCCGTGCGTGAGCTGGTGGCTGAAGGTGGCCACCACCGAATTGTAGTAGGGATGGCCGAAGGGACCGAATACGTTGGGGATCACCAGTCCGGTAAACGCTGCCCCGGCCTTTTCCGCCCATTCAACCAGCATGGCCCTTCCCTCTTTCTTGGAGCGTCCGTAGGGATTGTCATACTGTTCCTGGGTGGAACTGGAGAAAAGCACGTGGGGAGTGGACCGGGTATCCACCATCGCCGCGATCAGTTCCTTCACCAGCCGGATGTTGGTCCGGTAGATCTGCTCCGGCTCATTGTGCCGGTTCATGGCCGCCAGGTGAACGATGGCATCGCACTGGGACACCCAGCTTCGCAGTTCCTCCGGTTCCCCGAATATCTCATCCCGGAAGGGAACAAGCGTAAAATGCTCCGGGTCCAGGCTCAGTAAATTAAATAAATGTGTCCCCACAAAACCGGGTTGTCCCGTTATCCCTACCCTGGTCATACTGTTCTTTTTTCCATATTCATATTTGACTCTCCCCGCGGCTTGCCGCAAGCCTCGGGGAACCGGGTTTACGAGCTCGGCGCAACGATGTCACTTCTTCACGTCCTCCCGGACCATCTCCAGCTGCAGCAGCAGCGCCTTCATACCTTCCACATCCAGCCGCTCCGTGTTGTGCGAGGTGTAATCCTCCATCTCCGCCATCCGGCCGCTTCCCCTGGAGAAAAAACTCTCGTAGTTCAGATCCCGCGTGTCCGCCGGGATCCGGTAGTACCTGTCCAGGTCCTCCGCCTTGATCATGTCCTCACGGGTCACCAGCGTCTCATACAGCTTCTCCCCGTGCCGGGTCCCGATATAATTGATCTCCACATCCGATTCATATAACTCCTTCAGCGCCTCTGCCAGGGTTTTGATCGTGGCAGCGGGTGATTTCTGAACGAAGATATCTCCGTTCTTGCCGTGCCTGAAGGCATACAGAACCAGCTCCACCGCCTCCTCGAGGGTCATCATGAACCGCGTCATCTCCGGGTCGGTGATCGTGATCGGACGCCTGTTTTTGATCTGCTCGATGAACAGCGGGATCACCGAGCCCCGCGAGGCCATCACATTCCCGTAACGCGTACCGCAGAAGATCATGTCCTTCCCGTTCAGGTTCCGCGACCGCGCGATCATCACCTTCTCCATCATCGCCTTGGATTGTCCCATCGCATTGATCGGGTACACCGCCTTGTCCGTGCTCAGGATCACCAGCCGCTTCACGTTGTACTTCTCCGCCGCGATCATCACGTTCTCCGCCCCCAGGATGTTGGTCTTCACCGCCTCCACCGGAAAGAACTCGCATGAGGGGACCTGCTTGAGCGCCGCCGCGTGGAACACGTAATCCACCCCGTTCACCACCTGGTCCACCGCCACCGGGTCGCGCACATCCCCGATATGGAACTTCACCGTGGGGTTGTTCAACCGCTTGCGCATGTCGTCCTGCTTCTTCTCATCCCGGCTGAAGATCCGGATCTCGCTCAGTCCCTCGCCCAGCAGCCGCGTAAGCACTGCGTTCCCGAAGGAGCCGGTCCCCCCGGTGATCAATATCTTCCTGTCTTTAAAATGATGCATCGTCATTGAGAATTTTCTGGTATTTGAAACGGTAAAGTATTGATAATTTGTATACATTCTGATGTTTGTTCCGAAAAATTTTAAACATCGCGCCGGTTCGCACCGGGAAATATTAATATGTTATTTTTGCGCCTGCGGGATATAATTTGAACCGTGCAGGAGATATGTGAACCGTGAAGGAGATATGTGAACCGTGCGGGATATATGTGAACCGAATGTCCGAACAAAGGAAAACATCCGACCAGCGCAAGAAGAAAGTCAATGAACCCTTCCTGTGGGAGTCCTTCAAAAAAGGGCAGTCCTGGGCGTTCAAGCGGATCTATATGGATTATTACGATGCCCTGTTCAATTACGGTTCCCGGATGCTGCATTCCGAAAGCGAAGCGAAAGACCTGATCCAGGACCTTTTTATCAGGTTATGGACCCGGCGAAGGTCCCTGCCGGGGATCCGGAACCTGAAAGGCTATCTTTTCACCGCGCTCCGGTCGGTGATCATCGATTATTTCAGGGCAGGCAGCCGGCAGGTAGTGGACAGTGATTTTCTTTCCGGGCATACCAACTTCAACATCAGTGCGGAACAGGAGATCATCGACCGGGAAACCACGAAGGAGACGGAAACCTTCCTCCTTCAGTCACTGGACTCGCTTTCAAACCGGGAAAAAGAGGCCATCTATCTCAGGTATTATCAGAATCTGGATCACAAAGAAATAGGCCGGATCATGGGCCTGCGCTATCAGTCGGTAAGGAACCTCATTCATAAGGCTTTGCGTTCCCTTCGGGAAAAAATGTAAAAAAAGCCTTCGTTCCGTGAGTACAATGAGACTTTTTCTTCGTCAAGTATATACAACAACAGCATGAACAATTCAATTGACCATTACAGGATCACTGATTTTCTGGAAGACAGCGGATTTGTAGCCTGGGTGAACGGCAATGATCCAGAAACCTCCGCGACCTGGGAATCCTGGATGAAGAGCGGTCCGCCCAACCTGGACCAGGCCGAGCAGGCGATCGGTCTCCTCCGGGCCATGCGGCAGGAAGGCGAACGGGAAGTCCCGTTTTCCAAAGAGGATGAATTCGCGAAAATCCTTCACCGCATCATGCACCGGGAACTCATCAGCAAAGATTACGGCAGTACTTCCCTCAGAAAGTGGTTGCGTGTGGCCGCTGTGATCATCCTGCTGCTCGTATCGGGAACAGGTTATCTGCTGATCCGTTCCGGATTTTCTCCCGGAAGAACGCTGACCAGTCACGAAATCACAGTACCCAAAGGATCCAGGACCCAGATCACCCTGGAAGACGGTTCAACCGTCTGGCTCAATGCCGAAAGCACCCTGAAATACCCGTCCAGGTTCGCCCGATCGGTCCGGCAGGTGGAACTGACCGGCGAGGCTTATTTCACAGTGACCAAATCACCGGACCGGCCGTTCGTGGTGCTTACGTCCGATGTGCGCATCAAGGTGCTGGGCACAAGCTTCAATGTAAAAGCCTATCCCAATGAAGATATCATTGAAACCACCCTGGAAAGCGGACTGGTGAATATCGAAAAGATCAGGGCGGAAAAGGGGGAAAGCGGAAAGATCATCCTGAAACCCAGGCAGAAACTGGTGCTTTATAAAAGTACGCTGAATGCCGAGATCACCGAAGTAAAGGATAAGGCAGGCACTGCGCCCGTTGCGGCGGAGGGCCGGGAGCCACAGGAAGTCAGGAAGCCCAGCCTTTACAGCAACTACGAAACGGAACTGGCCACTTCCTGGAAGGACGGGAAGCTGATCTTCCGGGGAGAGTCGCTGGACCTGCTTACGGCCAGGCTGGAAAAGAGTTACAACGTGAACATCCGGATCGCCGACCCGGAGCTGAATCAGAAAACATATACCGGCACCTTTGAAAATGAAACCATTGAACAGGCGCTGGAGGCATTATGCCTGGCCTCGGATATCAAGTTCACCATTGAGAAAAACGACATCACCATATACAAATAAAAATACACTGTTAACCGAAACCAAAACCCAACCGCGCCTATGAAAAGTCAACACTGACCGCTTTAACCAGCAAAAAGCCGGAAAATGAAAAATCACCTTCCGGCCCCGAGAATCAAGATTAACGATCAATGCCGGATCATCTGCGAAACAACACGGCACTGATACACATCAACCTTAACAAAACAAAAGTATGAAAAAAGTGCTTCAGTTCTTTGGTTTACTCAGCGAAAAAACGTTTCTAAAACTGCTGCTAATTATGAGACTGTCTTTTTTACTCCTTTGCGTGACGCTTATCAACCTGCACGCGATCACATACTCTCAAAATTTTACGATCCATCTGGACGACACCAGTCTTTCGGATCTGTTTTCCTACATAGAAAAGCAAAGCCAGTACAAATTCCTGTTCGAGGATGAGCTCGTCAAATCCAGTGCTTCCGTAAGCGTCCAGGCCGATGAACAGTCCATCAGCGGGATCCTGGATGAGATTTTACCTGCACAGGGTCTGAATTACACCATCTTTGAAGACAACCTGATCGTAATCACCCGGTCGAAAAGGGCCGGCATGCAACAGTTCACTGTTTCAGGCACGGTCACGGATGCGGAAACAGGAGAGCCGTTGATCGGCGCGAATATTTCCATCAAGAGGACCACCACGGGGACCGTCACCGATCTCTCAGGAAATTATTCCATGGACCTTCCCGACGGGAATGCAATCCTGCTATTCTCCTACGTGGGGTATCAGTCCCGCGAAGTCGAAGTCTCCGGCCGGAATATCCTGAACATTGCATTGTCGCCCGCGATCAGAGGACTGGATGAAGTCATCGTGGTGGGCTACGGAACACAGTCCTCCCGGATGGTCTCCGGAGCCATACAGCAACTGAATACGGATGATCTGCAGGATCTGCCGGTGGCCCAGCTGACCCAGAGCCTTCAGGGAAAATTCTCCGGGGTGCAGATCAACCAGGCATCGGGCAAACCCGGAGGGGGGATGACCGTGCGGATCAGGGGACAGGCTTCCGTCACCGCGGATAATCAACCGCTGTACGTGGTGGACGGCATGCCCATTGTGGGTGATATCAACAACCTGAATCCCAATGAGATTGAAAGCATCAGCATCCTGAAGGACGCATCCGCCACCTCGCTTTACGGCTCCAGGGCCGCCAACGGAGTGGTGCTGATCGAAACCATCAAGGGCAAGGCCGGGCAAACCAATATCGACTTCAATGCCTATGCCGGCGTACAGCATGTCCCCCAGCGGGGTCGTCTGGACCTGATGAATGCCCGTGAATTTGCCCAGTTCAAGAAAGAGATTGCGGAATTTAACGGGACTGCCGTGGATCCCGCCTTTGAAAACCCGGAACAGTACGGCGAGGGGACCGACTGGTTCGATGTGCTGCTGCAACCGGCACCCATACAGAATTATTCGCTGTCCCTGCGCACCGGCACGGAAAAATACAACACTTCGGCTGTCCTGGGCTATTTCAACCAGCAGGGTGTCATTGTCAACACCGGGTTTGAACGCTTCTCCATCCGGATCAACTCCAACTTCAAGCCGAACGACAGACTCACCTTCGGGTTTAACGTCGCCCCGAACCACACCATCACCAACAATCCGAATACGGACGGGACATTCCTGTTCGGGGCCATCATCAACAGTGCCATGCTGACCTCACCGATGGCTGTGGCCATTGATGAAGACGGCAGCCTGCCGCTGGCCTCCCCTGCCCCG
>DSEO01000294.1 GCA_011056635.1 Bacteroides sp. | reverse complement strand
TTCCACTTCGTAAACCGGTTCCATGATCTTGGGCCCTGCCTGTTTGAATGCCTTGCTGAATGCATTCCGCCCGGCGAGCATGAAGGATATTTCATTGGAGTCCACCGGGTGCATTTTCCCGTCATAGACATACACCCGGATATCACGGGCATAGGATCCCGTCAACGGCCCTTCCTCCAGCTTCTCCATGATGCCTTTCAGGATGGCCGGCAGGAACCTGCCATCGATGGATCCACCCACGATACAGTTCACGAATTCCAGCTTGCCGCCCCATGAGAGGTTGTGGGAGTCCGCACCACGGTTGGAAAGCTTGTATTCCTTCCCGTCCAGCTTGAAAGCTGATTTCGGTTCGCTCCCCTCGGTGTAGGGTTCGATGATCATGTGCACCTCGCCGAACTGACCGGCGCCTCCCGATTGCTTCTTGTGCCTGTAGTCGGCCTGGGCGGCCTTGGTGATGGTCTCCCGGTAAGGGATCCTGGGAGCCACAAAGGTGGTCTCCACCTTGTAGGTGTTGTCCAGCTGCCACCTGACAATGTTCAGGTGATATTCTCCCTGTCCCGAAAGGATGATCTGCCTCAGCTCCTTGCTGTATTCCACCTTCACCGTCGGATCTTCCTGGTGGATCCTGCTCAGGGCTTCGCCCAGCTTCTCGTCGTCGCCCTCGCTCACAGGCTTGATGGCTGTCCTGAACCTGGGTTCCGGGAAAGGAATGGGGGGGAAGGTGTAGGATACGCCGGGTGCGGTCAGGGTATGGTTGGTTTTGGTCCCTTTCAGTTTCACCGTGCAGCCGATGTCACCGGCAACCAGCGCGGATATCTTGGTCCGGTTCTTTCCCAGCGGGCAGAAGATCTGGGAAAACCGCTCCTTGTTACGGGTATTGTTGTTGTTCAGGTCCATTCCCTCCTTCAGTTCCCCGGACATCACCTTAAAAAAGTTGATCTCGCCGATATGGGATTCCACAGACTCCTTAAAGACAAAAAGCGAGGCCGGTCCGCCCGCGTCACACTTCACTTCGTTCCCGTCCGTGGTGACCGGTGATGGAAGCTGACTGGCAGAAGGGATCACATTGGTGAGGAACTCCATGAATCGTCCCACCCCCATGTTTCTCCTCGCGGAACCACAGAACACCGGGAACATCCCCCGGGTGATGATCCCTGCAGTGATCCCCGAGCGCATTTCCTCTTCCGTGAGGGTATCGTTCTCAAAGAAAAGTTCCATCAGCGCCTCGTCATTCTCAGCGGCCTTTTCGATCAATTCATTCCTGAGTTCTTCGGCCTGCTTCATTTCCGATTCCGGAATATCTGAAATCCCGGGTTTCCCGCCATCCTTGGGGTAACTGTAAAGTTTCATCTGGATGAGGTCCACTATGGAATCGAACCCTGGCCCTGCATTGACGGGGTACTGTGCAAGGATCACATTGCTGCCCAGTCTGTCTTTGACCGATTCAACTGCCTTTTCAAAATGGGCGTTGTCGTGGTCGCATTTATTGATCATGATCACGACGGGCTTGTTGAACCGTTCCAGCCATCTGCTGTGTATCTCGGTTCCCACTTCCACCCCGTGCTGTGCATTCAGGACCAGTACTCCCGTATCGGCCACATGGAGACTGGAAACGGTCCCACCCACAAAATCATCGGCTCCCGGACAGTCCAGGATGTTGATCTTATGATCATTGAACTCTGTGTACATGATGCTGGAAAACATGCTTGTCTGGTTCTCATGCTCAATGGGATGAAAATCGCTCACTGTGTTCTTGTGTTCCACATCTCCTCTTCTGTCGATCACCCCGCCTTCAAAAAGCATGGCCTCGGCCAGTGTGGTTTTACCTGACCCGGAATTGCCGAGAAGGGCAATGTTTTTGATCTGGTTGGTCGAATATGTTCTCATCAGGAATTAAATAATATTCAATTAGTTATACAATATTTTTTGCCTGCAAAGCACCCCCTGGCGTGATGCAAAAGTAATAAAATTTTGATACTAAATATATTCCTTAATAATTCTTGTTTTTTAAAAAAAAAGAATACCTTTGCGAACCGAAATTAACAAGAGTCTATTTACATAACTATCAAGTCTGTATGCCGACGATACAACAACTGGTCCGGAAAGGCCGGAGCAAACTGAACGACAAGAGCAAGGCCCCTGCACTGGATTCATGTCCCCAGAGGCGCGGCGTGTGCGTGCGTGTGTATACCACCACCCCGAAGAAACCCAACTCTGCCATGCGCAAGGTGGCCAGGGTCAGGCTCACCAACCAGAAGGAGGTAAACGCCTATATACCCGGGGAAGGCCATAATCTGCAGGAGCACTCCATCGTGCTGATCCGCGGTGGAAGGGTGAAGGACCTTCCGGGTGTCAGGTACCACCTGATAAGGGGGGCCCTTGATACTTCCGGTGTGGAGGGAAGGACGCAGCGGCGCAGCAAATACGGGACCAAGCGCCCCAAGAAGCGTTAGTCGAACCGGAGCGTCAACGGAGCTCGTGAGGCGAAGCCGAACAAAGTCGAGAGTCGTTAGTCGAGAGTCGTTAGTCGAGAGTCGTTAGTTGAAAGAGTACCTTATATAATATAGAGCGCAGATTAAAAATGAGGAAGACCAAACCGAAGAAGAGAATACTCTTGCCGGATCCCAGATACAAGGATCCCTATGTCACCAGGTTTGTCAATAACCTGATGCTCAACGGCAAGAAGAGCAAGGCATACAGTACGTTCTACGAAGCCATGGATATTGTGGAGGAGAAGACAAAGGACGAGGGGAAACCGGCCCTGGAGATTTTCAAGCAGGCGCTGGACAATATCACCCCGCAGGTGGAGGTGAAAAGCCGCCGGGTGGGTGGTGCCACTTTCCAGGTCCCCATGGAGGTGCGGGCAGACCGAAAAATTTCCATCTCCATGAAAAACATGATCCTGTTCTCCAGGAAGCGTCCCGGAAAGACCATGGGACAGAAACTGGCAGCAGAGATTGTAGCAGCATATAAAGGTGAGGGCGGTGCTTTTAAGAAGAAGGAAGATACGCACCGCATGGCCGAGGCCAACAAGGCCTTTGCCCATTTCAGGTTCTAATACATTATTTGATATAGCATTTACAGCAAGGTAAGTGTGCGGCACTTATGAGCCCAGGACTTCAACATACAAGGAACATTGGGATCATGGCGCACATCGATGCCGGGAAGACCACCACTACAGAACGTATCCTGTTCTACACGGGGATCACCCATCGCATCGGTGAGGTCCATGACGGAGCCGCTGCAATGGACTGGATGATTCAGGAGCAGGAGCGGGGAATCACCATTACATCCGCAGCGACCACCACTTTCTGGAAAAACAACGACCAGGAGTACAAGATCAATATAATCGATACTCCGGGACATGTGGATTTCACGGTGGAGGTGGAGCGTTCCCTGCGTGTGCTGGACGGGGCCGTGGCCATTTTCTGTGCCGTGGGTGGCGTGGAGCCGCAATCGGAGACCGTCTGGCGCCAGGCTGACAAGTACAAGGTACCCAGGCTGGCCTTTGTGAATAAAATGGACCGGGTGGGAGCCGATTTTTTCCGCGTGGTCCAGGAGATCAGGGATAAACTGAAGGCCAACCCTGTGCCCCTGCAGATCCCCTTCGGTTCCGAAGAGAACTTCAGGGGCATCGTGGATCTGATCGAACGCAGGGCCATTGTCTGGAAAGAGGACGAAACCCTGGGAATGAAATACGAATACTGTGATATCCCCGAAGATCTGGTGGAAACCGTGGAGGAGTGGAGGGAAAAACTGGTAGAGGCTGTCTGCGTATCGGATGACGACCTGCTCAACAAGTTCCTGGAGGACCGCCATTCCATCTCCGTGGACGAATTCATGTCCTACACCCGCAGGGCCACCATCAACATGGATATTGTACCTGTGCTCTGTGGTTCTGCTTTCAAGAACAAGGGGATCCAGCGCCTGCTGGATGCCATTTCCAACCTGCTGCCCAGTCCCCTGGACATCGGCGCGGTCCGCGGCATTGATCCCAAGACCGAAAAAGAGGTTACCAGGGAGCCCGATGAGAATGAACCGCTGACCGGACTCGTTTTCAAGATCGCCACCGATCCGTTCGTGGGACGGCTGGCCTATATGCGGATCTATTCCGGAAAACTGCTGGAAGGGGTGATGGTCCTGAACAACCGAACTGGAAAAAAGGAACGGATCACCCGCATTTATCAGATGCATGCCAACAAACAACATCCGAAGAAAGAGATCAGTGCCGGCGATATCTGTGCGGTGGTGGGACTGAAGGAACTGGCCACCGGCGATACAATCACCACGGTGAACAAGCCCATGATCCTGGAGTCAATCGAGTTCCCCGAACCGGTCATCGGAGTGGCCATTGAACCCAAAACCCAGGCAGACATTGACAAGCTGGGGATGGCCCTGCACAAGCTGGCGGAGGAGGATCCCACATTCCAGGTGCGCACGGACCCGGATTCCGGGCAGACCCTGATCAACGGGATGGGGGAGCTGCACCTGGAGATACTGCTGGACAGGCTCAAGCGCGAATTCAAGGTGGAATGTAACGTGGGGGCGCCCCAGGTCAATTACAAGGAAGCGCTTACCACAGAAGTGCACCACAGGGAAGTATTTAAAAAACAGACCGGCGGCCGGGGAAAATTTGCAGACATCGAAGTCTATGTCGGTCCCGCCGAAGATGACATCAAAGGATTGCAGTTCATCAGCGAGATCCGGGGCGGGAATATCCCGAGGGAATATATCCCCTCGGTGGAAAAGGGATTTGCCAACGCCATGTTTAACGGTCCCCTCGCCGGATTCCCGGTGGAGAGCCTGAAAGTGCGGCTGGTGGACGGATCCTACCATACGGTGGATTCCGATCAGCTCTCTTTTGAGATAGCCGCCCGGCACGCATTCAAAAAAGCCGCTGCGAAAGCACGGCCCATTATGATGGAGCCCATCATGTCGGTGGAGGTGGTGACCCCGGAAGAATACATGGGCGATGTGATCTCCGATTTGAATAAACGGAGGGGACAGGTGGAGGGGATGGATTCCAAGGCCGGGGCGCGTGTGATCAAAGCCCGGGTTCCCCTTGCCGAGCAGTTCGGTTATGTAACCGTCCTGCGCACACTGTCCTCGGGCAGGGCCAGTTCCACCATGGAGTTCAGTCACTATGAACCCATGCCCGATGAGCTGGCCAGGGAAGTCCTTGAAAAGGTAACAGGAAAAAGTATGATATAATTTAACGATTATGAGTCAGAAGATCAGAATCAAATTGAAGTCCTACGACCACAACCTGGTTGACAAGTCAGCCGAGAAGATTGTGAAGACTGTGAAGTCCACAGGTGCGGTGGTAAGCGGACCGGTACCTCTGCCCACACACAAAAGGGTATATACGGTACTCAGATCTCCCTTTGTCAATAAAAAGTCAAGGGAGCAGTTTCAGTTGAGTTCATTCAAGCGGTTGCTGGACATATACAGTTCCACGCCCAAGACCATTGATGCACTCATGAAGCTTGAGCTGCCCAGCGGGGTTGAAGTTGAAATCAAAGTCTAACAAAGGAAAAAAAACAGAATAAAATGCCGGGATTAATAGGTAAGAAGATAGGAATGACTTCCATATTTGATAAGGATGGAAAGAACATTCCCTGTACCGTGATTCAGGCGGGACCGTGTACGGTAACGCAGGTGAAGACCGTTGAAACTGACGGCTATGCTGCCGTTCAGCTGGCGTTTGATGACAAAAAGGTAAAGAATACGCCCAAAGCAGAACAGGGGCACTTTGCAAAGGCCAATGCCACCCCCAAGAAGAAGGTGATCGAATTGAAGGGATTTGTGAAAGACTGGAAACCGGGTGACGTGATCACTGTGGATTATTTCCACGACGATACCTGGCTGGACGTGTCGGGCATGTCCAAGGGAAAAGGCTTTCAGGGAGTGGTGAAAAGGTACAATTTCAGGGGTGTGAATGACGCCACACACGGGCAGCACAACCGCCAGCGCGCACCGGGTTCCCTGGGCGCATCATCCTATCCCTCCAGGGTGTTCAAAGGAATGCGCATGGCAGGACAGACCGGAAACAAGCGGATAAAGATACTCAACCTGCGGGTGATGCGGATCGTTCCCGAGAGCAACCTGTTGATTCTGAAAGGATCTGTACCGGGATCCAATGGTTCATATTTAATAATCGAGAAGTGATGGAACTGGAAGTATTCAAAATATCCGGAGAGAATACCGGAAAAAAGGTGAAGCTGAACAAGGAGATCTTTGACATTGAGCCCAATGATCATGCCATTTACCTGGACGTGAAACAGTACATGGCCAACAGGAGGCAGGGTACCAGCAAGACCAAAGAGCGTGGTGAGATTACCGGGAGCACGAAAAAGATCAAGCGCCAGAAAGGCACCGGCACGGCCAGGTTCGGCGACATCAAGAATCCCATCTTCAGGGGGGGCGGACGCACGTTTGGTCCCCGGCCCAGGACCTATACCGGGAAGGTGAACCGCAAGGTGAAGGAGCTTGCCCGCAGATCGGCCCTTACCTACAAGCTGAAGAACAACCAGTTGATGGTACTGGAGGACTTCACCTTTGAATCTCCGAAAACCGGTGATTTTGCTGCCATTCAGAAAAATCTGAAGATCGACGGCAAAAAGTCGCTGTTTGTCATGAATGAACGAAATAAAAACATATATTTGTCGTCTCGAAATTTGCAGAATTCTAAGGTGTTAACTCTCTCAGAATTAAATACATATGAGATAATGAATGCTTCGGCATTGTTATTTGTGGAGAGTTCACTCGACGTTTTGCAGAAGAACGGGTGATTGCACTGAATATTACAGATTATGAACATACTCATTAAACCGATCGTAACCGAGAAGATGACCGCCCAGGGGGAGGATCTGAACCGGTATGGTTTCGTGGTGGACAGGCGGGCCAATAAGCTGGAGATCAGAAAAGCGGTGGAGGACCTTTATCAGGTCAAGGTGTCGGATGTGAAGACCATGCGTTACCCGGGCAAACGCAAGCAGCGCTATACCAAGTCGGGTATCTCTGTTGGCAGGACCCCGGCCTACAAAAAAGCGGTGGTGACACTGGCCGAAGGCGAAACAATTGATTTTTACAGCAACATATAAGGAATTATGTCACTTAAAAAGTATAAACCGGTTACACCGGGTCAGCGATTCAAGGAGGTAGCA
>DSEO01000293.1 GCA_011056635.1 Bacteroides sp. | reverse complement strand
GCTGGTGAGCGATGCCTGCCAGAGGGGGTCCTATCTGAATGACATGGCACAGCATATCACCGAGCTGGGATTTGATGATCTGGATGCCCCGCCCGTGGTGGTCGGATCAAGGAACTGGATCACTCCTGCCTTTGAGTTGGAAGATTACTTCTTTCCCCAGGCTTCGTGGATCCTGGATGCCATTCATGTAAGAATCATCCCCTTGAAAAATCACCAGACAACCCATAACTTTACATCGGGTGAAAAACTCCGGCGCAGCAGGCTGGGGGTGTAGGAACAGATAAATCTTTTATACCGGATGAACTGGTTGAAACAATTTCCCGGCGCGGACCAACTTTTGAAATTGTACCCGGACGGGGTGACGGAACCTCCCCTGAAGGTCAACAATCACATCCATTCCCCCTATTCGTTCAGCGCCTTTGGGCACATGGAAGAATCTGTGCGCATGGCGGCCGAAGAAGATGTAAGGGTGCTGGGGATCAATGATTTCTACGTGACCGAAGGGTACGGTGAATTCATCAGGCTCTGCAGGGAGCACGGGGTGTTCCCCCTGCTGAACATCGAGCTGATCGGCATCAGCCGGGAAGAACAGCAGAAAGGAATCAGGGTCAATGATCCCAACAATCCGGGGCGGACCTATATCAGCGGAAAGGGACTTTCTTATCCTGTAAATCTTCCCGGGAAGCAGCAGAAAAAGCTGGAAAGGGTGATCGGAGAAAGCAACGGTCAGGTTGCACGGATGATCGATCTGCTGAATCATTGGCTGATGACTCAGGGAGTTGGATTTGGCCTCTCGGTGGACGAGATCATGCAGCATCACGCTTTCAATCTGCTCCGTGAAAGGCATGTTGCCAGGGTGCTGCGATTGAAACTGGAAGAGCGGGCGGAAAGCGATAAAGGGTTTCACAGGTTGTTGCGTCAGGTGTACGGAGGGATTCCCTCGGAGAAGCGGCGGAGCGACATTGCAGGGCTGGAGGATGAGCTGAGGACCAGGTTGTTAAAAGCAGGAGCACCGGCTTTTGTCCCCGAAGATGAGAAGGCATTCCTTTCCCTGGATGAAATTGTTACCCTGATCAGGGATGCCGGCGGCATACCCACCTATCCGCTCCTGCTGGATGGTGCCGGAGGGCGGGTGACCGAATTCGAGGCTGACCCGGAAAAATTGCGGATGATCCTTGAGCAGAGAGGCATCCATTCCGTGGAATTTATCCCGGCGAGGAACCGTTTCGACAAGCTGAAGACCTATGCCGCATACTTCTATGAGAACGGATTTGTGGTCTCTTTTGGAACAGAGCACAATACTGCGGCCATGCATCCCATTACCGTAAGCTGTAAAGAAAATATTCCCCTGGATGATGAACTGATGCGCATCTCCTGCAATGGGGCTGCCTATATCGCTGCCCACCAATATCTCGTGGCAAGGGAGGGGAAGCAGGTGATACCCTTCTCCCGCGGCAGGATGGAACAACTGGGTCATGCGGTGATCCAGCACTATTTCAGGGAATGCTTATCTTCAACCCAGACAAAACCCAATCAATCCTAAAACTTTTTTCCATGGATCCGACACAACAGACAATCATGCAGCTTATTCCGGCCATCCGGATGATCATGTCCCCGCAGTCCTTAAAAAGCGGAAGTTTTGTCCCCCTTGACCGCCTGGCCGAAACCGATCCTGAAAAGATTTCAGTGAAACTGGGCAGGTCCATTTCGGTGTTTGAGGGTGACCCGGACACCATCCTGAAGACAGTCCTGAACTCCCGGGATGAGATCGGTGAGTACCTCTTTCTGAAAAACATGGGGCTCCTCGGGCTGTCGACCAATAAATCCAAGATCGAACAGAAACTGGGAACGGTCAGAAAAGAGAGCAGGGGAATGGCGCTTCCCGACTCGGTGGCCCCTCCGCAGATCAGAAAACCGCTGTACAACAAGATCATCCTGGTGACGGGAGCGGCCATGGGTTTCGGAGAGGGGATCGCCCGGATGCTGTTCAGTGAAGGTGCCAATGTGGTCCTGATGGATATCAATGAGGAAAAAGGCGAGGCTGTGGCCGGGGAGCTGAACCGGCAACAGACAGCCAACCGTGCGCTGTTCCTTCGTACCGATGTGACGGACCTCGGTTCGGCGATGCATGCGGTCTATGAAACGGTGCTTGAATTCACCGGTGTGGATGTGCTGATCAGCAATGCAGGGGTATTGCAGGCCGGAGGAATTGATGAGATGGACCCGGATACGTTTGATGTCGTGACCCGGGTCAATTACCACGGGTACTACAACTGCATCAAGGCGGTTGTTCCTGTCATGCAGGCACAGAACCGCCATGCGCCGGACAATTTCGGCGACATCATCCAGATCAATTCAAAATCGGGTCTGGAAGGCAGCAAAAAGAACTTTGCCTATGCGGGAAGCAAGTTCGCAGGGATCGGGCTCACTCATTCACTGGCCATGGACCTGATCGTGGACAGGATCAAGGTGAATGCCATCTGTCCGGGCAATTATTTCGAAGGCCCGCTCTGGTCAGACCCGGAGAAGGGGCTCTTCGTGCAGTACCTGAACTCCGGAAAGGTTCCCGGCGCGAAAACAATCGGGGATGTCAGGCGTCATTATGAATCGATGGTCCCCGCAGGAAGGGGATGCCGGATCGAGGATGTGGTCAAGGCCATCAAATATGCCATTGACCAGGAGTATGAGACCGGTCAGGCCATCCCGGTGACGGGTGGTCAGGTCATGTTAAGCTAGTCAGCATTGATGAAACTGAAAAAGATCGAAGGGGTCATATTCGATTTGGACGGAACCCTGGTGGATACCATTGAGGATATCGGGGATGCGGCGAATGCCATGCTGGACCATTACGGGTTGCCGCACCACCGGATCTCCGAATATGTGCAATGGGTGGGGAGCGGCGTGGTTAAATTCATTGAAAGGGCACTGAACAATGCATGTGATCCCGACCAGGTTCAGGCCTGTGTGGCCACATTCAGGGAAATCTACAGCAGGAACCTTCACAACAAGAGCAGGATTTTCGATGGAGTTCCCGCAGTACTGGACGAACTGACCGAAAAGGGGATCAGGCTGTCCGTGCTGTCCAACAAACCGGATCACCTCACCAGGCAGGTAGTCCGGCATTTTCTTTCCCCGTGGCCGTTCCATCCCGTGCTGGGCCAGCGTGATGAAGTACCGAGAAAACCGGATCCTGCCGCGGCCCTTGAAATCGCTGATTTAATGAATCTGGAGACGCACAGGATCATGTTTGTGGGTGATTCGGACAATGATTTCGATACGGCCCTGGCGGCCGGCATGGTTCCGGTGGGGGTTACCTGGGGATACGGCAGGAAGGAGGATGACCTTCGGCAAGGAGAAGTGACATGGATCGATCATCCGCGGGAATTGCTTTCATTGATTCACTGAACGAAACGATATGAAAACCAGAGCAGTCCGGTTACACGGCAAAAAAGACCTGAGGATTGAGGAGTTTGAGCTTCCTCCGATCGGCAGGGATGAGATCCTGGCAAAGGTGGTCAGTGACAGTCTTTGCATGTCCTCCTACAAAGCCTCCATCCAGGGTACCGATCATAAGCGCATTCCGGATGACGTGGCCGAAAACCCGGTCATCATCGGGCATGAATTTGCCGGTGAGATCCTGGAGGTGGGGGAGAAGTGGAAGGAAGCATTCAGTCCGGGTGATAAGTTTGCCATCCAGCCTGCGCTGAATTATAAAGACGGACCGGTGGGGATCCTGGGTGCCCCGGGCTATTCTTACCGGTACCTGGGCGGGGATGCCACTTATGTGATCATCCCCGGCGAGGTGATGGCACAGGGCTGCCTGCTGGTATACAACGGTCCGGGCTACTATCCTGCCTCCATGGCCGAGCCGCTGTCCTGCGTTATCGGAGCCCTGCATGCCAATTATCACATCAAGCCGGGGACCTATGTCCATGATATGGAGATCGTGGACGGCGGCCGCATGGCCATCCTGGCAGGGGTGGGTCCCATGGGACTGGCCATGATCAACACTGTGCTCCACAGGGAAGGTCCCAGACCATCGCTGCTGGTGGTGACCGACATTGACGGGGAAAGGCTGAAACGGGCAGCGTGTCTGTATTCCCCTGAATCTGCCAAAAACAGGGGGATCGACCTTCATTACATCAACACCGCGGACTTGGAGGAACCGGTCGCACACCTGAAGAAGCTGTCGGGAAATGACGGGTACAATGATGTATTCGTGTTTGCCCCTGTCAGCCAGGTGATCGAAATGGCCGATGCACTGCTGGCCTTCGACGGATGCCTGAATTTTTTTGCCGGTCCCTCCGACCCGGACTTCAGCGCACGCCTGAATTTCTACAATGTTCATTATGCCTTCACCCACCTGGTGGGCACCAGTGGCGGGAACACGGATGATATCAAAGAGTCGCTCGAGCTCATGGAAAAGGGACTGGATCCGTCGGGACTGATCACCCATATCGGGGGATTGAACGCAGTGCCCGGGGCCACGCTGGATCTGCCGCATATTCCAGGCGGAAAGAAACTGATCTATACCCATCTGGACATGCCCCTGACCGCCATTTCGGATTTCAGGAAGCTGGGGCAGGAGGATCCGCTTTTCCATCAGCTGGCCGGTATCTGCGACAGGCACGAGGGCCTCTGGTCCGTTGAGGCGGAAGATTATCTGCTGAATCATTGTTGTTGATCTTGTTTCCAGCGCTATGCCAGTTAAACAACATCCCGATGAGTACACCTGTATCGCGGTGGATATGGGCGCCGGCAGTATCCGTGTGATGCTGGGTATGATCGACAGGGAAGGGATATCGTACAGAGAGGTCCACCGGATCAACAATGAACCTGTTTTCAGGGAAGGTCATGAGCGGTGGGATATGGACAGGATCGTCCGGGAGATCCGGGCAGGTATTTTAAAGGCCGTGGATGTGTCGCCGCGTGTTCCTGTGAGTATCGGTGTGGATTCCTGGGGGGTGGACTTTGTGCTTATGAATGACCGGGATGAACTGGTGGATACACCGGTGTCCTACAGGGACAAACGCACGGAAGGTATGCGGGAGCGCTGGAAGGCCTTGATGCCCGAGATGGAAACATTCCGGCGGACAGGGATCAATTTTTATCCCTTCAACACCCTTTTCCAGCTCCTTTCCATGCGGGATTCGGATGTCCTGAACCGCACTTCCCGGATCCTGTTCCTGCCCTGCTATATCAATTACCTTTTATCCGGTCACGCCCGGAATGAGCTTACCATTTCCTCCACTTCCCAGATGCTCGGGGTAGGCGGTGACCGTTGGGATGCGGTGATCCTGGATCATCTGCATTTGGACAGGGCACTCCTCGGAGAGGTGGTCCTTCCCGGAACCCGGCTGGGTCCGGTGACCGCTCCCGGGGCGGAAGGGATGGAAAATATCGCGGTATGCGGACACGACACGGCCTGTGTGGTGGCCGCGATCCCCACTGAGGGCGCGGATTATGCCTATATCTCCGCCGGCACCTGGTGCATTGTGGGGGTTGCATCCGATGTTCCCCTGGTCACCGAAGATGCATTGCGTTTCGGCCTGACCAACGAAAGGGGATATAACAGCAGCTACCGAATCCTGAAAAACATTACCGGCCTCTGGTTGCTGCAGGGATTGAAGGTGCATCTTCCCGAAAACACCTCCTATGCGGACATGGAAGAAATGACCCGGGAAGGCGGGGACATCACCCAGGTGATCGATCCCGATGATCCCGGTTTTTATAATCCCGGGGACATGAAGGAGGCTTTTGATAGCTACTTCCGGAAAACCGGTCAGCCGCTGCCGGCATCATTCAGTGCGTACCTGCTGTGCGCCTATGACAGCATCTGCTTCTCATTCAGGTATCACATTGAAAAACTGGAACAATTCACGGGGAGAAGTATCCGGGTCCTGCACCTGTTGGGAGGCGGAAGCCAGTCAGGATACCTCTGCCAGCGAATTGCCTCCACCTGTGGCAGGAAAGTGGTTGCGGGACCGGTGGAAGGTGCCGCCCTCGGCAACATCCTGATCCAGGCCATGGCCATGGGCAGGATCCCTGACCTTGCCACGGGAAGGGAACTGGTGAGGGCGTCCTGTGATCTGAAGATCTACCGGCCGGAAAAGGAAACGCAGACGGGACGGTCACGGTATCAGCGATTCCTGGAGCTGAAAGAGGGATTGCAGCAAGATCAAAGACCGTATACATAAATCGGATAAATAAATGGCGGAATTTTCTTCTGAAATTCTGTATTTGAAATATTTTTGCGTTAAGGAAGATGCTGCAAAGAGCGATATGCAAAATATGGATACTGTATGCGGTTAAGCAATACACAGAAGGAAATCATAGAAAAAACGGCCATTAGACATTTTGGTAAGGATGTCAGGGTTTATTTATTTGGTTCCAGGGTTTACCCTGAGCAAAAGGGAGGGGATATAGACCTTTTCCTGGAAAGGGTCCCGGAAGAACTGATTACCATTAAGAAAAAGATTGCTTTTATCATTGATCTGAAAAAGAATCTTGGAGATCAGAAAATCGATGTGGTCTTCAAAACCAGGAAGATCCCCAGGTCAAAGTTTCAGCAGATCATTGAGAAAACCAAAATCCCAATATGCTGAATCAAGATTATACACAAAAATTAAGATCGGTAATTGATGTATGCAAAACACATCAAGAACGAATGCAACAGGAATTGTCTCCCGAGCATATCTGCCATACTGGAAAATCTCCTATTCTACATAAATAAGAGGAACTGGTTATAGATCAGGATCCGGTTCCGGCTTCAAAGTCGCATCATCCAGTACCAGGATCCAGTCCACCCCGGCCACAGGGGTCCTGAATATGTGTGGTGATGTTCCGTTAAAATCGCCAATTTTCTCTGCAACACCTGTCCTCGGGTTGAACCACCATGCCCTGATCCTTTCGGCCTTCAGCGGGACCGGATCCACGGTGATGCTCCTGTTCGAAGGCAGGTAGATAAACGCAAAACCCTCTCCCCTGAAAGCCTGCAGATGGTTCACTTCATTGCCCGGATCCGAAACGATCATGGCTGGATCCGGCGCGCCCGTGATCCTCGGCCTGGATTCCATGAGATTCCTTACATGGATCATGTCCCACGCTCCCGGTAGGTCGAGCACCCGGTGCCAGTAGTTCCTCGCATTCCCCACCGGGGTCCTTCCCGCGTCCAGCATCTGCCAT
>DSEO01000291.1 GCA_011056635.1 Bacteroides sp. | reverse complement strand
GGTTTCGACAGGAGATTTCCACCCCCATCATCCAGGATGAGCGGTTCATTGACGATATGAATGGTCCCCGGCTCGCCTTCCAGTGTATTGTGATGACGGTAGTACCTGTATTCCAGGTTGATCCTTCCCACCGGAATTGTTTTCGTGTACCGTATACCGGCACCGGCCCTGAATTCCTGTTCCCGGTAAAGCGTATGACGCGTGGCAGCATATTCGGAAAAGACCTGTGAATATAAGCTTTCGTATAATTGGTGGCGGACCTCGGAACGGGCCCTGCCGGTGGTGATCAGCTGACCGGAATCTTCCAGCCGGTAGAAATTGCCTGAGCCGGCAAGGTCAACATTCAGCGGCAAGTGGAAGATCAGTTGCTCGAACGCATCCACCTTGTTGAAGGTATAAGTGCCAGCCTGATCATAAAAGAGGAGCGATGAACGGGACCCAAAACGTTTCTCCCGGTCGAAGAAGAACTGGTTGTTCAGTGCAAGCCGGTAGACCTCATTGGTTACCTCTCCGGGTTCGGAGTAGGTATAGTGGTAATCGTCGTAACTGTAAGCCAATTCATGTTTGTCATGACGGTGGAAGGTTTTTGTCACCCTTGCCTGCAGGCCCTGCTGGGCCATGTTGAATGTACGTTCCGCCTCGATTTCCTGCTGGTCCCAGTTCAGCGTATAATACCGCAGGTTGAAAGGAAGGATTTTATTGGATGATCCCAGGTTTGCTCCCCATTGCCTGTTGTTTGTCCGGATATTGGTGAGATTTTCCCTGTTGAAGTAATGCTGGTCGAGGTTGATCCAGGCAGTGAGATTCAGTTTCCTGTCCCCGAACAGCGTTGTTCTCATGTCCAGCTTCTTCAGGGTCCGAACCTCCGACCGGTCGGGGATGACCAGGTACTTTTCGTTCCTTGTTTCAGGATTGTATTCACCCCCCAGCATCAAAGAGAGGATCCCCGGTTTCCAGAAATAACTGGAAGTATGGAGCCTGATCCCCCCGATCAGGTATTTGCTGGTCTGTTCGTCCAGCAGTTCACTGTACCTTGTTTCACGCTGTTGAAACATGCCTTCCAGTCCGACTTCTCCTGTAACAGTGATCAAGTTCCAGGGCCCGAGGGAGAGCGATGGGTCCTGAGCAATGATGCCTGTACCCAGGATCAAAAGATATATGCAGGGTATTCCATATTTGATCCTAACGTTCAAGAGGAATCGCTTTTGGTCGAATGTAACTGTCCCTTGCCCCGTGGGGATCGTGGCAAAGGATACAGGGTTCATTGCCGATATCCCGGTGTGTCAGGAGCCTTTCCACCTCTACCACGGGATGGCAGGGAAAGCAGAGATCGTTGCCCGGAGCAATCAGCAGTTGCTCATTCCTGCTCTGATGGGGCAGATGGCAGGAGGAGCAGAATCCTGCATCAACGGGTCCATGCAGCCGGGTAAAACGAGTGGTAAAATCCTCATGACACCCGTAGCACAATGCCGGTTCCGGACTGACCAGAGTTCCCAGTTCATAGGGGTCATGGCATGAAGTACATTTTTTGTCCCTGTAAGGAGCGTGATTGGAAACAACCAGATCGATCCATGCGATTTTGGCTGAATCCAGAACTTCTTCTTCAATACCGGGGGCCAGACGCTCTGTTTTCCTCACAGAATCCCTTTCAGGTTCCGGGACGCCATCGAAAAAGAAGGAAAGCACCCTCTGCCTGTTCGAGGGGCTGCAGGCCATCCCCAGGATGGCCAGAACGATTAATAATAGTGCTATGTCTGGTTTGTTTTTCATTTCCGGGAGGATGGTCCGGCCAGGCTTATTCAGTGGGTCCAATATATCCATAAACACTGACCCGGTCTGGCCCGTACTGGTTGGTGACAAATACCAGGTATTCCAGGTGATACCTTTCGTTCACGTAATCCCTGAAATGTTCGAGGTTTTCATAATCAATGGCCACTGCTGCGGGCAGCCACATCCCGCCGGGTCCGGAATAGGTCCCGCCGAAATTCATCAGCAAATCTCCCTCCGGGTTAAAAATCTGTATATTCTCGAAAGCGGCATCCACCACGTAGATATTACCCTGCCGGTCGGCAGCGATACCTTTCGGCCTGGTGAAATCGCCAAATCCCCGGCCGGGTTTTCCGAATGAGGAAAGTGCGGTTCCACCCTGGCTGAAAAGCGCTACCCTGCATCCACCAATGTCAGACACCATCAGGAGGGAGTCGATTAATACCAGATTGGCCGGTTGATACAGCCTTATCGGAGCGGGAATTCCAGCTTCAGGTATCCTCCTCCGGAATTCGAGGGAAGACTTATCATATACGTGGATGGAGTGGTCATCCATCGCCGCAACCAGAAGAAGCGAATCATTCACCTCCACATCGGTCGGTTTGGCGCTATTTTCCAGGGTGATTGCATCCACGTACTGCAGATTGGCGTCGAAGACCACCACCTGCTTTCTGTTCCCATCAGCCACATACAGATATCCCATGTCGTCAACCGCACAGTTCAGGGGGAATTGCAGCTGGCCCAGTCCTCCTGGTTTAAAATACGCAAAGCTGCGATCCCCGAGGTCCAGCACTTCCAATCCGCCCAATCCCGTATCGCAGATGTATATTTTTGTTCCGTGAATGGTAATTCCATAAGGTTTGATGATTGGCATCGGGTCTTCTTCACCGAAAACAAACCGGTTGAACCTGCTCTGGGGATCACAGAATTCCTCAGAGGAACTGAACGAGGTGAGGTATTGGATCCGTGGCATGGCAGGCGGGGGAGGATAGACAATGGTTTCGTCCGGTTCGCCGGGTTTAACGGGAGGACCTGTACACCCTGTATCCAGCAGGATGAACGTAGCCATGGACAAAAGCACGATAACAGGGACCCTGTTCAAAGTAACATGTATTTTGATCACAAATGAGCGGGCCATTGATACACCAGGATGAATGGTCCGCTATTTGTTATGGCAGGTCAGACATAACTGGCTGTTGGTATTCTCCATTTTCAACAGCCTGGAGAATCCGTATTTGTTGTGCACATCATGGCAGGAGGCACACTGCAACTGGTTATTGAAAAGCATATCCTGGGCAATGGTCCCCCCGAGTCCGGAAGAGGTCGTGGCAGGATCATTGAGACCGCCATCGAGTGAAGCCAGCGCCGTGGTATATTCGAAGGAGATGGGATGATCGTCGGACAGATCGCCTCCGGTCACTCCCCCGATCCTGTATGCGCCAGCTATGTAATTGGTCCCCGTGGTAATCCCCCCGAAATTTTCCAGGGCCACCGTTCCATCGTGACAGCTCAGACAGAGTTTGGAGCTTGCACCGGGTTCCGTGATGGAGGTTCCACCGTGTGGATCAAAGGTGGCGGAAGAGTAAAGGGTATACCCGGCGACCGCCGTTGTTTCATGGTTCCATAACGGAGCACTCGGGATGGTGCTCGCATTGTGTGTGGTGTGACAAACGGCACACAATCTGTTTTGTGCAGGAGCCCAGGACTCGGAAGAAAAGTCATGTGCAGTACCTGCGATCTGGCCATAGCAGGTCCCCAGGATGGTTGAGAGCATAAGGATGGATGATGCGGATAGAATTTTCATAAATGTTGGGATTTAAGGAAACTACCCAATTTAAAAAGAAATATCTTAATCTCACAAATTCCTTCTGTAAAACAGCCTGGAGACTCATAAGCAAATGGAGCAGAAGCCTCCAGATACATTCTAACTCATTACATGAAAGATCATTGAGAAGAGAAGGTGCAGAAATTTGATAAGTCCGGGTATTTTGCTTCATCAACCATCCCTGCAACTAGTCTGGCCAGATAAACACCTCATAAGTTAATATCTGGATTAAATTTATCTATTCCAGAAATATCGACACCAGCCTGTATGGAAAAACAGGAGCGGATGGACAAAATCCCGGACAATAACCTGTGAAATCCGGCCAGGTGTCCCAATAATGAAAAGTATGAAGCCCGAATTCCAGGTCCAGCCTACAACTCAGAGCATATCAAAAGAAATTTCGGGGTAGGTCCAGCCTTATCAAAAACTTGTTTCATAATCCCCAAGATTGTATATTGCATATTATACCACTTGCTCTCCTGGATGACCTCTGATCCAAATAAGTTGTCTCACTTCTGGCAGGAACTGAAACGCAGAAAGGTTGTGCGAGTTATTACGGTCTACGCTGCTGCTGCCTTCGTTATTCTTGAGCTGGTATCAATCGTGGTGGAACCGCTCAGATTGCCGGAATGGACACTCACACTGGTAATCGTCCTTCTTTGTGCGGGTTTTATCATCGCCGTTATCCTGTCCTGGGTGTTTGATGTAACCCCTGAAGGAGTAAAAAAAACAGTACCGCTCATTGAAGGAAATGATAGAAAACATGAAAAACCATCTCGGTTGCTGGCCTGGAAGATCACATCCTACGTCAGCATTGCGATCATCGCGGGACTTTTGATCTATAATGCATTACCGGACAGGAAGAAGGTTAAATGGTCAGATCTGGAAAGGACAATTGCGGTACTGCCCTTTGAAGACCTTGGGATGGAGGGCCGTTTGACTTCGCTGCAGAATACTTTGCCCATTGCACTGATCACTGAATTGCAGAATGTCCAGGGATTTATCATCAGGCCATGGGGATCCACGGAGAAATACCTGGCAACGGAATTGAGCAGTTCGGCAATCGGGAACGAACTAAATTCGAATTTCCTTGTAAAAGGATTCCTGACACCACAGGGGAATGATATCGAAGTGGATATCTGGCTAATCAATGCGGCTTCTGAAGAAATTATAAAAAGTTATAGCAACAAATTGGAGGCTTCAGATATTTTTCAGATCCGTGGAGAAATCTCAAAACAGGTGGCTTCTGTTTTTAATCAGAATTTTAATCCGGCATTAACTGTCCTTTCCAACAATCCGGATGCGGAGCAGACATATTTTACGGGACTGAGCTATTACTGGGGTGATGAAACCAGGGAACACTTCCTGATGGCCATCAACTATTTTGAAAAGGCCATTCAGCTGGATCCGGGCTTTACCCTGGCATATGTCCGGCTTGCCAGTTCAAATTGCTGGATGTATCATTTTTATTATGACAGAACACAGGAGCGTTTGTCTCTGGCAAGAAACGCCATCGAAAGAGCTTATGATACGGATCCAGGAAACCCTGACATCCTGCTTGCCGAGGCAAATTATTTTTACGTAACCCACAATTATGAAAAAGCACTGGAAAAATTCAGGATGGCATCTGGCCGGGTCTCAGATCATGTGGAGTACAATTTAATACTCGGTAGTTTGCACCGAAGACAGGGTGAGCTGGAAAAAGCAAGTGAATATTATTTAACTGCTGGGGATCTTTCTCCTCAGAACAAGATCATTGTACTCGAACTGGCAGAAACCAACCTGTTATTACGGAAATATGAACGGGCTGAAGAGTACTTTGGAAAATATACATTAATGGGCGGCCGGTATAAAACTTCCGTGAATAAAGTACACCTGTACCTCATGTGGGAAAAAGGTAATGAAAAGAGCAGGCGGGCCCTGGATGAGCTAAGAATCCTGGCAGGTGAAAGGACCGATCCTTTTCATACACATCTCGCTGTGAAACTCGATTTGATTGATAAAAAATATAAAGAGGCTTTAAATACCCTGGTTCTTGAAAGCTCGGATTCAATATATGACCAATTCATATACAGGCCCAGGGCACTCTACTTTGCCGAGATATACCGGATGCAAAACCAGACAGATCTGGCAAATCTCTATTACGATTCTGCAAGAATCCATCTGCAAGGTAAAATTGCTGCATCACCCCTGGATTCCAGGTACCACAGCTCTTTGGGGATTGCCTACGCAGGACTGGGCAGAAAAGATGAAGCCATAAAAGAAGGCGAAACAGCTATGACCCTCATGCCAATCGAGAAGGATTTTTACAGGGGGATCTTCAGGCTCGAAGACATGGCCAGAATTTATACCATGATCGGGGAATATGAATTGGCTGTAAAACAATTGGATCAACTCCTGTCAGTGCCGGGCCTGATTTCGGTCAACCTGTTGAAGAAAGATCCTACATGGGAAGCTTTATGGAATCGTCCGGAATTCGTGCGTTTGCTGGAGGTTTATTCTGAACATTAATCATATTCATCATGAAAAAACCAGCCCCAATTCTGTCCCTGCTGCCTGTTTCACTTTTTCTTTCAGCGAATTTCAGCTTCTCCCAGGAATATCCGCCTGTCACCCTCCAGACAACCATCGTCAGGGAAATCGAATCGGATATTGTGCAAGATATGACCTACGAGTTGTACATTGACCTTCCTCCCGGTTATGACACATCAGGCAAAACCTATCCGGTGGTGTACCTCCTTGATGCCTGGGAGATCTTCGGCCTTCAGCTGCAGACCTACCAGCAGCTGATCTTTCTGAATGATATCCCTGAAATGATCCTGGTCGGAATTTCCTTTAAGACCGATGGGAATTTCTATACCGGGGGACTCAGGGAAGAGTTGGACATCCGTGCCAGGGATTTTACACCCACCTATCTCTCTTACGAAGAAACAGTCGCCAAACATGGCGGGGTGCTGGCCAATTTTGTCCGTGTTTCCGGTGGAGGCAAAGATTTCCTTGAATTCATTGAGAAAGAGTTGATACCATTTATTGAAGAAGAATACAGGGCAGATCCTGCAAAGAGGGGATTGTTCGGTTATTCGCTCGGGGGGACGTTTGTCACCTATGCCCTGTTCAGCAAACCCGGTCTGTTCAGGAACTATTTCATCGGCAGTCCGTTCCTGAACTGGGATGACAAGGTCGTTTATTCATTTGACACCACGGATAAACTGATCGGTACCGGGGATACCGTGAATGTATATCTTTCATGGGGAGAACTGGAATCCGAAACGGGGAGGCATCATCCCCTGAAGGACTACTTGGACGAAAAGGCCAATCCTAACATTCGTTTTCTTTCGGAGGTCCTTCAGGGCGAAACGCATCTTTCAGGAATCGGCCTGGCATATTCCCGTGCATACAGAAGACTTTATGGAAAGTGAATAAAATTTTCATATCCGTTACATTCCTAGCGCTTGTGGCAAACCAGGGCCAGGCGCAAAGCCAAAACATTTCAGTTCATGACGGACCGCTCAGGGTCACCAGGATCACCGATTTGATCATCCTGGATGGCATTCCCGACGAGGAGGCCTGGCAAACCATCCAGCCCCTGCCCATGGTCATGTTTACACCCGATTTCGGGGAAGAACCCACAGATCCGTCG
>DSEO01000292.1 GCA_011056635.1 Bacteroides sp. | reverse complement strand
AGGAATGGACCTGTGATGTGGTGGTGTACGGTGCCACCGCAGGGGGGACAATCGCGGCCATTGCAGCTGCCGGGGAAGGAGCTAATGTGATCCTGGTGGAGCCGGGAAGGAATGTGGGCGGCATGGTCACGGGCGGACTGTCGCATAATGATTACGGTGACAGGAGCGTGATCGGTGGGATGGCGCTCGAATTCTACAGGAAGGTAGCCGCACATTACGGAAAGCCGCTTTACTACTGGCGCGGACCCGAACCGCATGTGGGGGAGCAGATCTTCAGGGACTGGCTGGAAGAAGCCGGGGTGAAGGTGCTGTTAGAAAACAGGGTGACCGAAGTGCACATGGAGCAGGGTGCAATTGACAGGGTCAGTCTCTCCGGAGGCGGCACCGTCAGTGGAAAAGTTTTCATTGATGCCAGCTACGAGGGCGACCTGATGGCGAGGGCGGGGGTATCCTTCACCGTGGGCAGGGAAGCTGTTTATGACTACGGGGAATCCTGGGCCGGCAGGAGGGCCATCCTGCCGGACGGGCACCAGATGCAGCCCCGGATATCACCGTTTGACGAAGCGGGAAACCTCCTGCCGCTGATCAACCCGGAACCCATGGTGGCGGAGGGGGAGGCTGACAGGGCGGTACAGGGATACGGGTTCAGGCTGATCGTTACCGATGATGCGGAGAACAGGATCCCCTTTCCCGAACCGGACCATTATGACCCCGGTCAGTTCGGGCTTGTAAAAAGGTATTACGAGATGTACCCTGGTGCAGGCAATATGGTGCACCTCTGGCCCACCCTTCCCAACGGCAAAACGGACATGAACTCCTCGGGGCCCATCTCCACCAACGTGGTAGACGGACTGAACTGGGAATACCCCGAAGCGGACTATGAAAGAAGGGATGAGATCTGGCAGCTGATGAAAGAATATACCATGGGACTGCTCTACTTCCTGTCCCACGATCCTTCTGTGCCGGAGAGGATCCGGCAGGAGACGCAGCAGATGGGCCTGTGCAGGGATGAATTCACGGACAATGACCACTGGCCCCACCAGCTATATATCCGCTCGGCCCGCAGAATGGTCGGGGAGTATATCCTGACCCAGCATGACCTTGAATACGATACGGTGAAATACGACGCCATCGGGATGGGATCCTACAACATGGACGTGAGGCATGTGCAGCGGACCTGGATCCCGGTGAGCCGGTTCCCCGAACTGCATTACGAAGTGTATAATGAGGGATATATCTCCATCCCCGTGGCCCCTTACGAGATCCCTTACCGGTCACTTCTCCCGCGGTATGATGAATGCAGCAACCTGATCGTTCCCGTCTGCATCTCGGCCAGCCATGTGGCCTATGCTTCGGTCCGGATGGAACCCCAGTACATGATCATGGGCCAGGCAGCAGGCGTGGCTGCGGCCATGGCAGTGAAGGGGAACAGGCCGGTCCACCGGATCGATGTCACCCTGCTTCAGGAGAAACTGGCCGGTCAGGGTCAGATACTTACCCTGAAGGGGAACCCGTATGGCGCATTCGGTTTCAGGGATGAGATCATCATCGACAACAACATGAAAAGGTTCACCGGGAAGACCGGAACTTGGAGTGGGATCGAAACGGAACCAGAAGGCCGTTACCAGATGAATTTCTCCAGGATCGACCGGTCACCGGGAAGTTTTGTTTTCAGGCCCTGGCTGGAAAAGGATGGTCTTTACGAGGTGAGCATCTGGTACCCTTCCGGCGCTTCCTATGCCGCGGCCGTTCCGGTTTTGATCAGCCATCGCGGAGGTGTTGCGGAAAAAGTGATCAATCAGCGGGAGCATGGAGGTACCTGGGTCAGTCTGGGGACCTACCATCTGCAGGCCGGATCCCGGGAGGTGGTGCGGGTGGTCTCGGAAAGTTCGGATGGTGCGGTGGTTGCGGATGCCGTCAGGCTTCATTTTACCGGTAATGGGGTCGAAAGATGAATTTTGAAGATCTGAAATTAAATAACGTGTAATCATGAGGCAGGGAAGTACTTTCATGTTGCTGGCAGCCGTGGTCCTTGCAGGTGCATCAGGATGCATGGACCGGGGAAATGACATCCTGATCCATGTGTATCCGGATTCCGTGGTGACCGATGTGTCCAACCATCCGGTGGGGATCAACCTGGATTATTTCACGGATGATGACAACTACCTTCAGCCCGAAAGAAGCACGGCCGAAGCACTGAAGGCCATGGGGGTGAAATACCTGCGGTACCCCGGAGGCAACAAGTCCGATTTCTATTTCTTCTCCGTGCCCCCTTACGAAGAATCGGTCCCCACCCTGGCCCGAACAGGCAAAGGGGCGGTGGGAGGACGACACAAGATGCTCAGGGACTATTCCGAATTTGCGGTGGATGTGCTGGATTTTGATGAATTCATGGCCCTGTGCCGCGAGGTGGGAGCCGAACCGGTCATCTGCGTTGCGGCGGATGAATACCTGGTAGATTACCAGGAAAGCTGTACATGGGCCACCCGGGAGGAACTTATCCGTCATGCAGCTGAATGGGTCAGGTATGCCAACACGAAGAAGGGGTACGGGATAAAGTACTGGATGATCGGGAATGAGAGCTGGCATGAGCAGAATGAGAATTCGACCGCGGAGATCTATGCCAGGGATGTGATTGACTTTTCAAAAGCCATGAAATCGGTGGACCCTTCCATCTTCATCATCCCCAACGGGAATCATATTGATTTCAGCCAGACCGTGCTGGAAATAGCGGGTGATTACAGTGACATGCTTTGCATCAGCAATTATCCCATCTACGGATACAGGGCCGGGTATGCCACTTACCGGGATACCCTGCAGGATCTGACCCGTCCGGCAAAAAATGCGCTCACCGCCATCGAGAACGCCGGACTGACGGGCAGGATGAAGATCATTGTGGCCGAATACGGACCCTTTGACTGGGGCGACAGTTGGCCGATGATCAATGACATGGGACACAACCTGTGCAATTTTGAAATGACCGGCGAGTTGCTGCTTATCCCGGAAGTGGAGTTTTCGGTTTTCTGGAATACCCGGTGGATTAACAATGACACCGAGCCTTACAGTGTGTTCGATGCGCTGGACCGGCACGGGAATTTCAATGCCAACGGGATGGGACTGATGATCTGGGGAAATTACCTGGGCAACAAAATGGTGCAGACCACATCCACGCTCCATCAGCGGACCTTCGCCAGTCTTGTCCCGGAAGAGGGCAGTCTGTATGTATACGTGATCAACAAAGCTGAAGAGCCTGTTCCCATCAGGCTGAATATTGAAGGTGCCGGTAAACCCGGGCTGGTTACGGCCCATGAACTGTTCGGTGAAGGTCCCGATGACGTGGAGCCGGTCTGGCAGGAGTGCGACAGGTGGGATGATCCCACCCGTTTCACCGTGAAGGGGACCAGCATCACGGTGGTGGAATATTTCCTGGGGGATGAAGATCAACCAGCAGCAAAAAGAAATCATTGAGTAGCGAATGAAAATTATTCATTATTTAGTGATTGTTTGCCTTGTACTGCTATCCTGTGCACGGCCTTCTGAAATGCCGGGTAGCAGGTCTGGGAACCCCAATATATTGATTATCATGGCAGATGATATGGGATTCTCAGACCTGGGATCCTATGGTGGCGAGATCAGCACCCCGCATATTGACAGACTCGCTGCCAATGGCATCAGGTATACCAGTTTCTATAATGCAGGCAGATGTTGTCCCACCCGGGCTTCATTATTGACAGGTTTGTATCCGCACCAGGCGGGGATGGGGTGGATGACTGCAGCTGACCTGGGAACGGAGGGTTACACGGGAGAGATCAACAACCAGTGCGTCACTATAGGAGAGGTTCTCGGAAAGTCCGGGTATTCCACCTATATGGTGGGGAAGTGGCATGTCACGGCTGACAAAAATATGGGACCGGAGGGTCCCGGAGACAGCTGGCCGCTTCAACGCGGATTCGACAGGTATTACGGACCGCATAACGGAGGTGGAAGTTATTTTACCACTTCGGGGCTTACATATGGCAATGAGCGTATCCAGCCATCCGGGGATTTTTACCTGACCGATGCCCTGAGTGATACGGCCGCCAGCTTTATCAGAAAGCATGAACCCGGCAGGCCGTTTTTTATGTACCTGGCTTATACAGCCCCTCATTTCCCCTTGCATGCAAAATCCGAAGATATAGCAAAGTACACTGGCAAATATAGGGACGGCTGGGACAGCCTGCGCAGCAAAAGGTATCAGCACATGCTCGAACTTGGACTGGCAGATGCTTCCTGGGTGCTGACCCCGCCCATGGCAGATGTAAGGGAGTGGAAAGACCTTGATGAAGCGGAACAGCGGGAATTTGACCGGAGAATGGCTGTCTACGCAGCCCAGATTGATAACATGGACCGGGGAATCGGCAGGGTGATGGACGCGCTGGAGGACAAAGGATTTCTTGATCATACGGTGGTGATGTTTCTTTCCGATAACGGGGGAACCTCTGAATTCATCAGTCGTGGGATCAGGGACCCGGCAAATATCGGTTCGGATGAATCCTATGAGAGCTACCGCAAACCCTGGGCCACTATGAGCAACACCCCTTTCAGGTTTTTCAAGCAATGGGTTCATGAGGGAGGGATTTCCACACCGCTGATCGTTCACTGGCCGGCCGGGATCAAGGATAAAGGGTTATTCCGGCATCAGGTGGGCCATGTGATCGATCTGTTGCCCACATGCCTGGAGCTGGCAGGCGGAGAATACCCGGAAAAATATCAGGGAAATCCGATCCTGCCCCGGGAGGGAATCAGCCTGGTTCATAGTTTTAACAGTGATGAAACAGAAGAACGGTTGCTTTTCTGGGAACATCAGGCCACCCGGGCAGTGAGGATGGGAGACTGGAAGCTGGTGGCCAACAGCACACCCGATGTTAAACCCTACACCGGGCCCTGGGAGCTGTATCATATTAAGTCAGACAGGGCCGAATCAGATGACCTGAGCCTGCGGTATCCGGAAAAGGTCCGGGAGATGGATTCCATCTGGAACCGCTGGGCGATCCGCTGCAATGTATACCCGCTTGATGGAAGGGGGTGGTTCGAAAGACTTGAAAAAGGAAATCAGTTATGATACGGTTACTCTTTTATTCGATCTGCATACTCTTGCTGTTGTCTTGCGAAAGTCAGTTGAAGGAACGACTTGTGCTGTTTGATCCCGGAACGGATGAGGTGGGCCGGGTGGCATCCCTGACGGGCGACATGATCTCTCCTGAAGACCGGATGATCCGGGTGGATTTTGAGGAAGCTGATCCCACTCCTGTTGTGGTCATCTATCCCGTGGAGGAAACCTGGGATGCATCGGATTACCGTTTCGTGCGGTGTGAGATCGAAAACCCGGGGACCAGACCACAGATCGTGGAACTGGGATTCGGGGATTATGACCTGACCCTCGGGGCGACCGTTGTACCGCCGGGCGGGATGAAAACATTGAAGGCTGTCATCTACAGGACCGACCATCCTTCCTACATAGACAGCCTCTTTCCTGTGATGCACGGTAAACCGGACGGAACACTGAGGGGCTGGATGGCCTCCACCAGTGATTCCATCACCTTTATCAGACTCCTTTTCCCGGAGGCAAAGCCCGGTGCTTCTGTGAGGATCGGAAGGATCTGGCTTGAGGAACCCTACGTCCTTCATCCGGAAAATGAACTGAAGGCGAGATATTTTCCCTTTGTAGACCCGTTTGGGCAGTTTATGTATGATGACTGGCCGCAGAAGATATATTCCAAGGAAGAGCTGATGGCATATGACTCCATGGAAACGGAGGAACTCAACGATATGCCGCCTCCGGAGGAATGGAACCGTTACGGGGGTTGGGCGAACGGGCCTCTGCTGGAGGCCACCGGACGTTTCAGGGTGGAAAAAGTGGGCGGGAAATGGTGGTTCGTGGACCCGGAGGGCAGGCTGTTCTGGTCCCACGGTATGGATTGCGTGGAATTCGGGACCCAAACCCGGACCCGGATCACGGGAAATGAACATTTCTTTCAACGGCTTCCCCGGACCGATAGCCCGGAGGCAGGGCTTCATACGGTGACGGAAGACCATGGGGACACGATCAGATATCTGAGTTTCCATGCCCTGAACATTTTCAGGAAATACGGGGAGGGATGGAAGGAGAAGAGCAATGAACGGATCCATTCCCGTTTTCGTAACTGGGGGATGAACACCATCGGTAACTGGTCCGATCCCCAAATATATCTTCAACGGAAAACGCCCTATGTGCTCACCGCCTATACGCGGAAGACAGGACTTATTGCCGATCCTTATGCACCCGGTTTCCGGGAGGACCTGGAGCATTCCCTGAGGTCACGGACAGAGGAAGTGGGCGATCCGTGGTGCCTGGGGGTGTTTGTGGACAATGAGTTGAAATGGGGCGTGAAATGGGCACCGAAGATCCCCGAACAGATACTGACAGCAGCCCCCGACCAGCCGGCAAAAGAAATATTCGTGGAGCAGATGAAGGGAAAATATATTACCGTCAGTGCACTGAATGCAGCCTGGGGAACCTCCTTTGCTGACTGGGACGGCCTTATGGGGAATTCAGAGTTAATCCCTGCAGCGGCAGGTGATATGCGGGAATTCATGAAGCAGTTTACCTCCCGTTACTACTCCATCTGCAGGGAGGCGGTGAAGGTTGTGGATCCGGACATGCTCTATCTGGGGTGCAGGATGGATTTCCACCTCTATCCGGAAGACACATCGCTCAACTATATCATCCGGATCGCCTCCGAATACTGCGATGTGGTCAGCTTCAACCGTTACCGCTACACCTGTTCTGAACTGGTCCCCCCTGACGGGGCTGATTACCCCCTGATCATCGGGGAATTTCATTTCGGTTCGCTGGAGACCGGACTCCTTCAACCGGGATTGCGATATGCGGCTGACCAGCAGGAGCGGGCAGCATTCTACCATCATTATGTGCAAAGTGCCCTTCAGAACCCTTACCTGGTTGGAACACACTGGTTCCAGCTGGCCGACCAGGCAGTCACGGGAAGACCGGACGGGGAGAATTACCAGGCAGGATTCCTGACCGTTGGGGATGTGCCCCAGCCGGAGATTGTTGCAGTCTCCCGGTCACTGGGATATTCCATGTACAGGATCCGGTCGGGGTATTGATACTGCACCAGATCAGGGGTGTGGACTGCATCATTCCGCTAAAAACCTTATCTTGCAGGATATAATCAGGCGGATATGAAATTGACTCTGTGCCTGCTGGTCACGGCCCTGCT
>DSEO01000185.1 GCA_011056635.1 Bacteroides sp. | reverse complement strand
GATTGAGAATTACCGGGTGGAACAGAAAACCGACTATGAAAAGCTGATCCTGGAGATCAGGACCGACGGTTCCATCCACCCGAAGGATGCCCTGAAAGAGGCAGCCAAGATCCTGATCTACCACTTTATGCTTTTCTCGGATGAAAAGATCACCATTGACACCGATGAGAAATTTGCCAATGAGGAGTTCGATGAAGAGGTGCTGCACATGAGACAGCTGCTGAAAGCCAAACTGGTGGACCTGGACCTGTCGGTCAGGGCGCTGAACTGCCTGAAAGCAGCGGAGGTGGAAACCCTGGGAGATCTGGTCAAATTCAATAAGAACGACCTGCTCAAGTTCCGGAACTTCGGGAAAAAATCACTCACCGAGCTGGAGGAACTGCTGACCAACATGAATCTGACTTTCGGGATGGATACAAGCAAGTACAAACTGGACAAGGATTAATTGAAATGAGACATAACAAGAGTTTTAATCATCTTTCGAGGACGAGTGCACACAGGAAGGCCATGCTCTCCAATATGGCATCTTCGCTGATCATGCACAAGCGCATCTTTACCACCACGGCCAAGGCCAAAGCGCTTAAAAGATACATAGAGCCCCTGATCACCAGGTCAAAGGAAGATTCCACCCATTCCCGCCGCATTGTATTCAGTTACCTGCAGGACAAGGAAGCCGTCACGGAACTTTTCCGCGAGGTGGCCCTCAAGGTGGGGGAACGTCCGGGCGGGTATACCCGGATTATCAGGACCGGAGGAAGGGTGGGAGATAATGCCGACATGTGCATGATGGAACTGGTGGATTACAATCCGACCATGCTGGCAGAAAAGGCTGACACCAAAAAGACTTCCCGCAGGAGAAGGGGAGGCCGGGGAAAATCGGCCGAGGCCAAAGCCACACCTCCGCCTGCCAAAGCGCCTGAAGCGCCCGAAGCAGAAGTGCCTGAAACTGCTGCCGAAGTAGAAGCGCCCGAAGCCGAAGAACCCTTGGCCGAAGCGGATCAGACCGCAGATGCGGAGATCGTGGATGAGGCTGACGAACCGGAAGGTGATGATGAGCCGGACGAGGAAGAGGACGAGGAAGAGGACGGGGACGAGGAAGAGGAAGAGGACGAGGAAGAGGACGAGGACAAGCAAGACGCATAACATATAAACAAATCGAATTATTATGGGACAAATCGTTGATATTCATGCACGTGAGATCCTCGACTCACGCGGGAATCCGACCATCGAGGTTGAAGTGACGCTGGCCAGTGGTTTTGTGGGCCGGGCGGCCGTTCCTTCCGGAGCTTCCACAGGCGAAAATGAAGCGCTCGAGATGCGGGATGGTGACAAGAACCGTTACCTTGGAAAAGGAGTCCTGAATGCGGTGGACAATGTGAACAAGGTGATTGCAGAGGAGCTGATCGGCATGGAGGCGCTGGACCAGGTGGCCATCGATCAGAAGATGATCGCCCTGGACGGCACAAAGAACAAAAGCAAGCTGGGGGCCAATGCCATGCTGGGAGTTTCCCTGGCTGTGGCCAAGGCCGCAGCCATGTATCACGACATGCCGCTTTACCGCTACATCGGGGGTACCAATGCAAAACATCTTCCCGTACCGATGATGAATATTATCAACGGGGGATCCCATTCCGATGCTCCCATCGCATTCCAGGAGTTCATGATCCGTCCGGTGGGCGCGAAGACTTTCCGCGAGGGATTGCGGATGGGCGCCGAGGTGTTCCATGCATTGAAAAAGGTGTTGAAGGAGCGCGGACTGAGCACGGCCGTTGGTGACGAAGGGGGCTTCGCCCCTGCGCTGAAAGGGACCGAAGACGCCCTGGATTGTATCCTGAAAGCCATCGGAAACGCAGGATATAAGGCAGGGAAAGACATCACCATTGCCCTGGACTGCGCTGCGTCCGAGTTTTATGAGAACGGGGTGTACGATTACACGAAATTTGAAGGCAAGGGTGGAGCCAAAAGGAATGCCGGGGAACAGACTGCTTACCTGGCACAGCTCATTGAGAAATATCCCATCGATTCCATCGAGGATGGCATGGATGAGGCAGACTGGGACGGCTGGGTGATCCAGGCAAAGCAGCTGGGCGATAAGATCCAGCTGGTGGGTGACGATATTTTCGTCACCAACGTGGAATACCTCTCCAGGGGTATCGAGTTGAAATGTGCCAACTCCATCCTGGTCAAGGTGAACCAGATCGGGACCCTGACCGAGACCCTGAATGCCATTGAGATGGCCCACAGGGCAGGATTTACCACGGTTATTTCGCACCGTTCGGGCGAGACCGAGGATGCCACCATCGCCGATATTGCGGTGGCCACCAACTCGGGCCAGATCAAAACAGGTTCGATGAGCCGTTCCGACCGGATCGCCAAGTACAACCAGCTGCTCCGCATCGAAGAGGAACTGGGCGACACGGCCATCTACGGTTACTGAGAACATTCCCGACAATACCCCATACTGCAACAAGGGCTGCCCCATACCGGGGCAGCTTTTTTTTGGTGCGCCCGGCACCGTCGCGAGAATTCCGGAATCCCATCGAACAAAAATACAACGATCAGGGTTTACAACTATACCCTTGTGTAAATGCGACTGGCGTTTTGTGGCCCCGGGGATGTTGCAGATCCCAACTTTTTTGTATCTTGTTAATCCCTTAATCTAACAGAAGTTCTGGAATTTCCAGGACTCTGAAACAGACTTATGAAGCACCCTGCGGCAGGTCCCCGTCCCTGGCGATCTGCCGCTGATAGAAGATGTATCACTTGTAAACCTGAATGTAATGTCCATACTGAAAGAAAGACTTCAGCAAAAAATCGAGGAATGGAGACCCAGAACCCAGAAACTTCTGCAGGATTATCATGACGTCGTCGTCGACCAGGTGACCATCGCACATGTGCTTGGCGGAATGCGGGGACTGAAAAGCCTGGTGACCGATATCTCCTATCTCGATCCCTATGAGGGGATCCGTTACCGGGGTTATACCCTTCCGGAGGTATTTGAAAAGCTCCCCAAACCTCCCGGCGCTGAAATGCCCTCTGTAGAAGCACTGTATTTTCTTCTGCTCACGGGGGATATTCCCACGGAAAAGGAGGTGGCCGACCTGGAAGATGAGTTCCGCAAGCGCCGCATCCTGCCCCGCTATGTGTACGAGGTAATCGATGCGTTCCCGACCTTTTCGCCTCCCATGGCCATCTTTTCGGCGGCGATCCTCACCATGCAGCGGGAATCCTTTTTCCATAAAAAATACCAGGGAGGGATCAGCAAGACGGATTACTGGGATCCCACGTTCGAGGATTCCCTGAACCTGCTGGCCAAGCTGCCGGAGGTTGCCGCCTACATTTATGCCCGGTTGTACAGGGACGGGAAACGGATCCAGGCCAATCCCAACCTGGACATGGGTGCCAATTTTGCGCACATGATGGGGATCCCCAAACCCTACGATGATGTGTCCCGGATGAACTTTATCCTTCACGCCGACCATGAAAGCGGGAATGTGAGCGCGCACGCCGGACACCTGGTGGGCAGTTCGCTTTCCGATATGTACCTTTCTATTTCTGCCATGATCAACGGATTGGCGGGGCCCCTGCACGGACTGGCCAACCAGGAGGTGCTGCGCTGGCTGCAGGACCTGGTGGAGAAGATGGACGGACAGGTGCCTACGGAGGAGGAGATGAAGCAGTTTGTCTGGGATACCCTCAATGCGGGACAGGTGGTCCCGGGTTACGGTCACGCCGTCCTCAGGAAGACGGACCCCAGGTATATGCTGCAGCGGGAATTCTGCCTGACCCATTTAAAAGACGACCTGCTTTTCAAGTATGTGGACATGCTGTTCAAGGTGGTGCCACCCATCCTGAAAGAACAGGGCAAGGCCAGGAACCCCTGGCCCAACGTGGATGCCCAGTCGGGTGTGATTCACTGGCATTACGGCATCACCGAGTACGAATTCTACACCGTGCTGTTCGGTATTGGCAGGGCCATCGGGATCACTGCGAATTTGATATGGGACCGGGCGCTGGGTTATCCCATCGAACGGCCCAAGTCTGTGACCACGGAGATGCTGGAAAAGATCGCCATGAAATCCAGGGAATTGAAATCTGCGAAAAAGGGAACCAGCCAGAAGAAATAAGGGACTGCGATTCCCGGACTGCAATTCCCGGTCCGCTCCATTTAAAGGGCCAGCAGCTCTTTCATCTTCTTGATCAGTTCCTCCGCCTGGAACGGTTTGCTGATATATTCATCCGCACCTGCAGCGAGACAGCTGTCCCTGTCCCCCGTCAGCGCATAAGCCGTGATGGCGATGATGGGAACGTGGCTCTCGCCCCTGGATTCGATCTCACGGATCTTTTTTGTGGCCGCCATTCCGTCCATCACGGGCATCTGGATATCCATCAGGATCAGGTCATACTGGTTGAGACCGAACATTTCCACCGCTTCCAGCCCGTTCGCTGCCACATCGATTTGCTTTACTTTTTTATTGAGACTGAGCAGGACGATCTTCTGGTTGATCTCATTGTCTTCCACCAGCAGTATCCTGGCATCCTTCATTGCAACCGGCTTTTTCACCTGCGCCTCCTCTTCCCCGGTGGAGGGTTCCATGACGATCCGGGTGGGATCTTTGGTGAAATCCTGGAAGAAAGTGAGCGTGGCATGGTGAACCGTATCGATGGCCGAGATCCCGCTTTCACTTTCCGTGAGCAGGTTGTAAGCGGTGGCCAGGTTGGAATTGGCCGGGCCATCTCCGCGCTTCAGGGCATTCATATAGATCACCAAATCCTCCCCCAGGTCCGATTCCACCGTGAAACTGAATTCCAGGCGCACCGTGCTGGGGGTTTCACGCAGGTTCTCGATCACAAGGGATACGGGGGCCCGGCTGTTTTTGTAGATGCCCAGTCCCTTGATCAGGTTCACCACCAGGCTGCGAAGCAGGCTGGGATCCCCGATCAGGTAATGCCGGATGGAATCGGCCCGCTCCACGTTCACCTTCTCCCTGAAGGAGGGATCGGTTCTGAGGATCCGGATCGCCTCATCCAGCACCCGCGTCAGGTCAAAGGAGATGATGCTCTTCTTGAAGTCGACGATCCCGGGCGTGGCGATCTCCAGGAGGTTGTTCACATCCTCGATCAGGTTATTGGTGGAGGCCTTCAGTGTTTCCATCAGCTCTTTCTGCTGGGAGGAAAGCCTGCTGTCATGGACCAGGTGGTTGATCAGGGTGATGTTGCCCAGGGAGGTCCTCAGATTGTGCGAAAGCTTTGAGATAAAATCATCCCGCTGGAACATCCGGGTCTCATACTGGTCCCTGGACTCTTTCAGGTTTTTCACCAGCTGCCGGTTCGACCGTTCAACGAACGCGGATATGAGGATCATCAGGGCGTAAATGGAAAAAAACGCAACCGCATTGAAGGCATCCAGGTGTATGGCCCGTTCAAATGCAGGGATGAAGTTCACCGGGAGGGTAAAGATCCCCAGCGCCACCGGCACCAGGATCCCGTAACGTCCATGGATACTCACCGCCGCCAGCGGAAAAAGCAGGTAAAAGGACAGGATGAGTGTTCCCGAGATCCCCAGGTCGAACATATAGCCTGTCAGGAAAAACATCCCCGTCAGGCCGATTACCAGCATGCTGTTCAGATCCGGTTTTCTGGAAGGGGGGACAAGGAAAAAAACGGCCACCACAGCCAGCAGGAAAAAACCGTTCAGCATGGCCATCCGGTTGACCCCGGCAAAAATGAACCAGAGGACCGAGATCAGCAGCAGGACAGAGAGGATGATGTGGTACAGGTTGATCCGTCTGACCCTGTTCGCCACGAAATCATCCTTCTGATCATCGATCCCAAACGAAATAATGCGCTGCAGGAGACCGGGTAACATGGAACTGACTTAAATGGCTTTCATGACAAAGTAAGAGATTTTTTGCACACGGGTAAAGAATATTGGCTTTATTTTTGTATCATAAGAGGATATTAGTTAGTAATTTTGAAGCGGGGGAGCATTATGGGTATGATCAGGCGGATATCCGGATTCTTGGCACTGGTGCTGCTGGCAGGGGGACTGGCAGCCCAGGAGGATGTTGAGCGGAACATGGTGGCGTATTCCACGGATTTTGAATTCAGGGACGGGATCTATGCCAATTTCAACATGGTCAAGGACAACCAGCCCATCCCGCCGGCCAGGATTGTGACCGATGTGGACCTGTTCGACAGGGATTTCTATGACAAGGTCACAGCCTCCAAGGAGATCACCATCTACGACGAGAACGGTGTAAGACGGGTGATGAAGACAGAGAATATCTGGGGTTACGGAAGGAACGGGGTGCTGTATATCAATGTGGGATCATCCTTCCACCGGATCAGTTTCGTGGGAAGTATTTCTCATTTTGTGGCATCCATCACCACCTACAGTCCGCGTTATTACGATCCCTATTACTACAACCCTTACTATTACAATTCCTATTACTACAACCGGTATATGAATCCACGGTCCAATTATGCCAGCACGGAGCTCAGGCAGTACCTTCTGGATTTCGAAACGGGTAAGGTGATGGATTATGATATTGAGTCCGTGGAAGTCTTGCTCATGAAGGACCCGGAGCTGTACGATGAGTTCAGCGCACTCCGCAACCGGAAGAAAAAGCAGATGAAATTTGTCTTCATCAGGCGGTTCAATGAAAAACACCCGCTCTTATTCCCCGCCGATTGAATTGATGTTAAATGACCATAGAATCATAGATCTTATGTGCACAATGAAAAGCATCCCCACGCTGGGCCTGGCCGTTTTTTTTACCCTTTCCCTGCAGGCACAGCGGGAATATCTTCCCACAAAAGAGGACCTGCAGCATTTCCACCGGACGAAAACCTACGTGGTGCTCCATGACAATCCCCTTTCAGAATACAATTTCGAGATAAAGGATGCTATCGAGAAGTACTGGGATATTACCGAATTTGAATTCATCCAGTTCAGGGATTTCGGGGATAAAAGCAGGGATTTGAACGGTTCCTTCCTTTACACAGCTGCCGTTTCTTTTGAAAAGGACCGGTCCAATGCCCGTTACCTTTTCCTCTGCCTGTCGCTGGGAGGGGATTATCCTTCCCTGGATGAGATGAAGGATATCACCAACCTTCCCCTCAGCTATTACGGGGTGGACGAGGACCATTACTCCTACAAGCTGGGCACCATCATCCGGTTCATGCAGGATCATATCCGGCTGATCACCGCGGATCCCGGCATGGTCTCCCAGAATGTGTTCAAACATTACAATGAGAATATGGCGGATATCCG
>DSEO01000189.1 GCA_011056635.1 Bacteroides sp. | reverse complement strand
ATCTCCCTGTGAAGCTTTCTGTTCTTCACCACATCCACGGCCAGGTACATGGCATTCCGGAATGAATCGGGAGATGCTTCATCTTTGCCTGCCAGCTCATAGGCTGTACCATGGGCCGGGCTGGTCCTGACCACCGGAAGGCCGGCAGTAAAGTTGACCCCCGTATCCATGGAGAGTGCTTTGAAAGGCGCAAGTCCCTGGTCATGGTACATGGCAAGGACCGCATCAAACCGGGTAAATCTTCCCGCTCCGAAGAAACCGTCCGCAGGAAAGGGACCGAAAGCAGATATATTCAACTTTTTTGCCTGTTCGATGGCGGGTGTGATCACCTCCTGCTCTTCATTCCCAAGTAATCCCTCCTCACCGGCATGGGGATTCAGCCCGAGCACGGCAATTTTCGGGTTCCTGATCCCGAAATCCGCCAGCAGGGAGTTGGACAGGATCTTCAGTTTCTCTACGATCAGCGCTGTGGTAATGAATGTGCTCAGTTGCGAAACGGGTACATGGCCTGCCACCAGTCCGACTTTCAGCAGGTCGCTGACCATCAGCATCATAACCTCGTCCACCCGGAACCGGTCCTTCAGGTATTCGGTGTGACCCTTGTAATTGAAGTCGGCATGCTGCATATTCTGCTTATTGACCGGTCCGGTTACCAGGGCATCGATTTTCCCTTCCGCCAGTGCATCCGTAGCCGCCCTGAGTGCCTGGAAAGAGGCAACTCCGGCACTTTTTGTGGACTTGCCCAGTTCCACGCGGATCTGTTCGTCCACACAGTTGATCACATAAACCCTTTTGCCTTTCGCCTCCTCCGGTGAAAGGATGCTGGTAGGCGCAAAGTTTTCGATGTTCAGTGCTTTGCGGTGATAAGCCACCACCTTGGGTGATCCGAATATCACAGGGATGCATATCTCACTCATGCGGTTGTCCATGAGGGTTTTGATGATCACCTCATAGCTGATCCCATTCACATCCCCGTGCGAGATCCCTATTTTTATTCTGTCCTGCATCTTTGACGTATTAAATTGAACGGTTCAGAAGATAATGATAAAGGATCCTGACACCCACCCCGCTTGCCCCTTTTCCCCTGTAATTGAAGGTCGACTTGTTGAATGAGGGCCCGGCAATGTCCAGATGGATATAGGGGTAGCCGGTAAAGTGTTCAAGGAATTTTCCGGCGGTGATGGCACCGGCGTACTTGCCTCCGATATTCCTGAGATCGGCCACGGTGGATTCAAGCTGTTCCTTGTACTCGTCCCAGAATGGGAATTCCGCAATCCTTTCCGAGGTGTATTCCCCGCTTTCTTTCAGCAGGTCCATGACCTCCCGGCCGGCATTGCCCATGCCCACCATCCCGTATTTGTCAATGGCTGCATGGGCTGCGCCGGTGAGCGTGGAAAGTTCCACCACCAGTTCCGGGTCGTACCGTTTTGCATAGGCGAGCGCATCGGCAAGCAACATCCTTCCTTCCGCATCCGTATTGAGCACCTCCACAGTGGTCCCGTCATACATGGTGACCACATCGCCGGGGACATAGGCATTTCCGTCGGGCCTGTTATCTGTGGCGGGGATCAGGCCGATGATCCAGACAGGAAGCCGGTTCATGGCCACCGTGTAAAAGGTCCCGGCCACGGCAGCCGCTCCTGCCATGTCACATTTCATGTAATCCATGGAATCGAAGGTGGGTTTCAGGCTCAGTCCCCCCGTATCATAGACCACCCCTTTTCCCACGAGGATCACAGGCCGGCTGTTCACCGCATTGTCAGGTTTCCACGTGAGAATGGAAAAGGTCGGTGGATCCACACTCCCTTTGTTCACTGCAAGGATCCCTCCCATCTTCAGGGACTCTATTTGTTTCTTGTTGAATACCTCCACCGAGAAACCTGCTTCCTGCCCCATTTTTTCTATCTCCCGGGCGAGCCGGACGGCGGTCAGGAAAGAAAGGGGTTCATTCACAAGGTCCCTGGTATAATAGACTCCCCTGATCAGGTGTTCCAGCTCCTTCACCCGGTCCGCTTCCACCTGCTCATCCAGGATCTGTATCTCATTCAGCTTGAATCTTTTTTTATCATCGCCGGTCCGGTACTTCAGGAACTGGTAATTGGTCAGTGCCACACCTTCGGCAAAAGCCAGGCACACCTGCGTTTCCACCCCGCAGTTCTCAATGACCAGCGTGGTGATATCATGCTCGTGTAAGGTCGGGTGAAGTTCATGGCCTGCTTTCCTCGCTTCCTCCATGCGGGTATACAGGGACGTGGTCTCATGATCCAGAATGCGGATGATCAACAAATGATCCAGCTGATTCAGGATAATGGATTTTTTTTCAAGTGCAATTCTGCCGCGGACATAGTCCAGAAGTTTCTGATCAGTGATCCGGTTGCTGAAATCCTTTGCAGTTCTGCCCAGAAGCACCACGTTTTTCTTTGCTGCGGCCTGTGTCTTAATGATCTTCATGTGGTCTCTTTTGTGACTCAAAAATAGTTAAAAACTATGTGATTCATCAGGAGCTTCTACAAAACATGCTGTCCGTTTCAAGTTTGAATTGACTTTCACAGACCATTGTTGTATTTTGCATCAACGGTACAGGAATCAATTCACCAAACAGCATACATCATGAAAAATATGATTCTATGGGTGTTTTCCGCTGTGATGCTGACTTTTTCAGGCTGCCAGCAACCCATCGACTATGAAAAAGAACGACAGGCCATTATCGATGTGATCAATCTGGAAACACAGGCGTACGTGGACCGGGACATGGAAACGGTCTTCTCCACACATGTGCACGATTCTTTAAACATGCGACTTACCGCCGGGACGGACGACTATGTGTTTATCGAAGGATGGGATGCGCATGCGAAACATCTGGCCGGAGATGAGACGGAGGATGACCTGGGGCCGAACGTGCACATCCAGGTGGAGAAGTCCAACTACAGAATGAAGATCTATCCCAATTCCGCGTTCGTGGTATGCGATCAGACATGGACCTCCGCCTACGATGACGATACCACGGAAATAAAAAGCATCCAGGTGCGGTTTCTGGAAAAAATAGAAGGTGAGTGGAAAATCTCCTTCGTTTCATTCATAGGCACATCCGGCTATAAGCAGCACATAGAACCGGAGGAACTGGAAGACTGAATTTGAACGTGCTTATGCCGGAGGTGATTTCTGCAGATTGTTATACAGCCAGGCGAAGAACAGTCCCACGAGAAAACCGTAAACAAAACCCCACAACAGGCCGAGGAAAGCACCCCACCAGGTTACCTGGAATCCGAAGAACAATTTGTGGACCTTCACCAGCGTGGTCCCTTCATGACCAAGGATCAGGAAGAGGAAAGTAATCAGGAGCATGACCAGCCCCGCAGTAATTCCGGCTGCCAGCGCAAAGGCACTCGTATGAAGCTTCATGGTCTTGGATGATTTGGTTTGGAATACAAAGAACTTATCTGTACAAAGCTACAAATTCATTGAGCACAAGTCAATTGATTTTTATGAATGATACTGTTCATTCCGTTTTCCTCCACCTGATTTTTTCGGCCAGGTTGATCGCTTTCCTCAGCACATCAAAATAGAGGGTCAGGTAAAGGATCACGGATGTGAACCAGATGAACAGCAGGTTGAACCAGACGGTATCAATACGGGTATTTCCGATCTGCTTGCAGGGGGCATACAGGTGGGCCCTGCCCAGGTCAGAGGTGGGGATCATATAGACAGGTTCAAATTTTCGGACCAACCCTTGATCCGTTTCGATGATCTTTTCCAGTTCGTTCCTGTTCAGCAGCATGTCCGCAAGTTTCTCGTTATCATGCCTGTCCCTGAAATCGGCAAAAGACTCCCTGCCACCCATTTCCTGGATCAGCGCTTCCTGTTTCCGGTTCCTTTCCCGGTTCAGTTCCCCGATCCGGTCCCGCAACCGGCCGGTCAGTGCTTCCAGGTAAGCTTTGGTTCCTGAAACAACCGTTTCGTCAAGGGATCGCAGGTCCAGATCACGCGGGGCGTCAGCAGGAATATCAGGGAACCAGGATTCCAGCTTTTCGATCTGATCCCTCAGAAGGTTCAGGTTCCGGATGGTCTGTTCCCGGTTTCTTTGCTCCTTCATATAAAACAGGGATTCATCCAGCCTGGTCGTCAGGGTGGGGATCAGGAATGCCTCGAGGTATCGCAGGTTGCTGATTTCCTGATCGATGTCAAAGAATTGCTTCCGGTACCTGTTGTTCCTGAACTGTTCCACTGCCAGTGCTTCAAAGGCCCATCTGGAAGTCATCAAATCTCCGATGAGCGGCACATATTCATAATTGGTGAGGCTCTTGTGTAGCCTGTCGAACCGGACCATCACACCACTGAACAGGATCTGGGGAATCAGCAGGAACGGGACAAGGATATACACCGTGATGACCGAGTTGAGCCCTGAAGAAATATTCAGTCCCAGCAGGTTGGCAAAACAGGCGGTGGTGAAAAGAATCAGCCAGTAACTGAAGGTCATTCCCCTGATCTCCACGATCAGGTTCCCCGCCAGAACGTATAAGATGGTCTGGATGGCCGATATCATGAACATGATCAGGATCTTGGAATTCAGATAACTGAAACGGCTCAGATTCAGGAATGATTCCCGCTGCAGGATCTTCCTGTCCCTGATGATTTCCTCGGAACTGATTGTCAGTCCCAGGAAAAGAAAAACGATCACGCTCATCAGCAGGAAGGCGGGCAGGTTCTCGTTAAGACGGAATACATATGCATCCGGATTGCCGGGAACTCCACTGAAATATTTTGTAAAGTATCCCAGGATCACGGCCAGCAAGGGGGCTTCCAGGAGGCTGATCAGGACATATTGCCGGTTGGTCAGTTTGGACAGCAGGTCCCGGGTAAAAAAGATCTTCAGCTGTCTCAGCAGTCCGGGAATGCTGTAATAATTCTCCGGAAGTTTCTGTTTCACCGGATTTTTCTCCGGTATTTGCCTTATCTTTTTCCTGAACAGGTCGAACCATTCCTGGGGGCTGACTTTCCTGGACCGGGACAATTTCCCGTGTTCGTTCACAATCCGTGCCTCAATGATCTGCAACACCTGATCGGGGTCCACATTCCCGCACCTGGGGCACTGGTCCTCGTTTGCATTGGCATGATTGCTGGCGGTTTTAAAATAGATCACTGCTTCCAGGGGGTTGCCATAGAAGATCTGGTAACCACCCTTATCCATGAAAATGATCCTGTCAAACATCTTGTAGAGGTTGGAGGAGGGCTGGTGGATGTTCACGAGCACCAGTTTTCCCTTGTAGACCTGTTCCCTGAGCAGGTTCATCACCATTTCCGAATCCACCGAAGATAAGCCGGAAGTGGGTTCATCCACAAATAGCACCGATGGCTCCCTGATCAGTTCCAGTCCGATATTCACCCGCTTTCGCTGTCCTCCGCTGATGACCTTGCTTAATGGTTTGCCCACCTTCAGATCCCTTATTTCGTAGATATTCAGGTCGGTCATCACCTGGTCCACGATCTCCCTGATCTTGTCCTCATCGGTATCATTCAGGCAGAGTCTGGCATTGTAATACAGGTTCTGGAATACGGTCAGTTCCTCGATCAGCAGGTCATCCTGGGGAATAAAGCCGATCACACCCCTGAGCTTTTCACGTTCATTTTCGTCGTACAGGTCGTACCCGTTGATCAGAATATTACCCTGCTGGGGTTTCAGGTTCCCGTTGAGCACATTCAGCAGGGTGGACTTACCGACCCCGCTTCCACCCATGATCCCCACCAGCTTTCCGGACGCTTCCTGCATGTTGAATTCGTGGACCCCGTTGTCGCTGTTACTGAACCGGAAAACCACATTGCGTGCGATGAAAGATAGCCCCGAAGCGGTCACAGAAGCTGAGAACGTTCCCGCCACATCCGTATAATAGATCGGATCGGTATGCTGTCCCCTGACGGCGGAGCCGTGGTCAAAGGTGTAGGTGAGTCCCGAATGAATCCGCTGACCGTTCAGGTACAGGTCCTCCTGACCGTGGTAACGGAGTACGAAGGTATTGATACTGATGATACGGAGAAAAGCGATCTCCCCGGTAAGATTTTTATTCCGGATATGTTTGAAGGCTGGGTCGCCGGGCTGTTTTTCGGAGCTGATCAGCAGCACATGCTCCTTCTGCGGGATTTCTGCCAGGGAAAAGGCCACAAAACCCAGTATATTCTGGTATTCCTCTTCCGGGATGTTGAATGCGGAGGCGACCGTCTGAAGAAAATCCAGCTCCTTCTCCCGGACCGCGATCCCGAATGCAATATACTCAATCAGCTGGATGATCACATAGACTTTCTGCGGCTGCTCCAGCTCCTCGTTGATTTTTTCACAGATACCCAGTATTCTCACTGCGGTCAGTGATGTGCGCTTTCTGTCCCTGATACTGTCCCTGGAGATCCCTTCCCGGTGGTACATGTTCAGATATTCGTCAAAAACCTGCATATATTTTTCCACCAGCTCGTTATTCAGCTGCCGGCCGAGAAAAGTCCGGATGATGGCTTTTTCACGGTCCGAAACCTCCTTAACCTCTTCAATATCAATAATTAATGCAAATAATTGCATCAGTGCCTTTAATATGACTTCACTCATGATCTATGGCTTATGATACGAATATATTCAAATAAAACATGTTACAACCGGATTCAAGTTTTTTTAGTTACTTTGCCGGATAAGGATAAAAATAACAGGTTAACCTGTGATTCCCATGCCGGATAACGGAACCATCATCCAGTTTAAAGGTCCGATCTCTTACAAAATCATTGAGAGATTGCTGGACAAGCTGCGGTCGGCTCCTGAGTTCCAGGAAATGCAGAAGCCCGCCCGAAAAAGACTATACAGCGTCTTTGTGGAATCCATCGATAACATTTATAAGTATGCAGCCGGCAAGGGTGCGGGAGTAAATAATAAAAACAGGCCGTCTGTGATCTCCGTGCGGAAACAGGATCATCAATACATGATCACTGCCGGGAATCTGATCCTGAATGATGATGTGGAAGAGTTCAGGTTTAAACTCGAGCGGGTCCGTCAGCTGGACAGGGAAAACCTGAAAACGCTTTACGAGGATATTATCAACCGGGAATCCGGAGAGGATGACAAAGGGGCCGGACTTGGGCTGGTCACCATTGCGCTGAAAACAGAACAAAAAATTCAATTCAGTTTCAAACCGGTTGACAGCACCCACACTTTTTTTGAAATACAGATCATTATAAACGAATAACGCATGAAAAAGCTAATCATTGAGCCCACGCTTAACTCCCCCCGCGTGATCCTTGATCCTGAAAAGAAGATTTT